>DAOMAH010000016.1:0-14179 GCA_035426725.1 Acinetobacter sp. | reverse complement strand
CCTTCACGAATTGCAGCACGGAGCATATCACCGGTTGAAATTTGTGGGACATTGTAGCGCTTACAGATCAACTGAGCTTGTGTACCTTTTCCTGCCCCAGGTGGTCCGAGTAAAATAATGCGCATAAAGAACATCCTCATCTAAAAACAATAAATCTTAAATTGAGCAATATCATACAGACTTATTGCCCAACCAACATCAAAATACTTATAAGAAAGCAACAAATAAGTGGATCAAACCTGCAAAAAAGCCAGTGACCCCGCCCAGTACAATCAAGATCCATTCGTCTTCTTGGAATGCAGGGCGTAATAAGTTTTGAAATTCTTTCGGAGTAAGTTCACGAATTCGATCTCTAAACATTTTAAATATTTTTTGCGCACGACTGGCGTTTAAGGCTGGGTCGCAAACAGGTCCCATGGTAATTTCAATTGAACGATCAATCAAGTCTGTCTTGAGTCTCGCATATTCACGAGGCCCCAATGAAAGCTGTAAAGAGGTTCTAACCAATGGCGTTTCCATGATTTCATTAATATGACGTTTCACGATACGGCGCGTTTTGTCTTTTTTACTGCCGTACATCATTTCCGTCATAATCGACTTCAAGGTAATTAAATCTTCCGTCACCACCCCTGCAAATACGTCTGAAACCTCTTCCTGACGTTTCATAAATGCGCCTTGCATATTGTATGTGCCAAGTTTAATCACAGGAACAATCCAAGGGAATTTACGGTCTTTGGTGAGACGAAAAATTTGTGGATAACGTATATAGTTCGGTTCGATTGGATTAAAAACCATCCAAATTGCAATCCAGTTTGTCAAGAAACCCCAAATTGCAGCCCAAAACGGTACTGTCCAATGCCAAGGCACTACAAACCAAACAATCATTTGGAAAATACCAAAGAACATACCAATTAACGCACTAATATGCCAAATGAAATTGATTTCTTTTTGCCCGACTTTCTGGAACATACGCACCATCAAACGGCGATCATTTTCCATTTGGCTGACCACCATTTCACGCATATCAACCAAAGATTCAACGTTTAACGTCAATTCGGTTACAAGTTCTCGAAGCGTATTTGGTAATTGTTTATGCGCTTGTGCATAAATACGACGTTTAATCGAATAAGGTAGATTTTCCCAAAGTACTGCATTACGTTCAAGCATCATTTCATCAATGAGATGTTCAAGTTCGAAACCGACTTGCTCACCGATAATGCCTGCCATATCTTCAGTATCCATTGCATCTAAAAATTCACGCAATGACCCTAATTTCGAAAGGGTATTATCAGTAATGATGCCCGAAATACGTCCAGCTTTTCGTGGCACAATTCCTTGCCAACCCACTGGCAATGGCCCTAAATGGAATCCCCAAAAATTAATGGGGTAAAACACCATTTTTAAAGCCATCCAAACGTGCGCCCAAGTCACCACAGCTGTTACTGGGATGATACTCAACACCGCCAAATGGTCAGGTCGATTTAAGAAAATCTGCCACAATTCACTGATGTAATCAAACATGCATGACTCTCGAAATTATAGAGTTGTGATGACTTTCCAAAAGATGAAGCCTCACAACGCTTACAAACCAAAACTTAACGTATAAGAGAACTGGATAGTTGGTTCAGTTTTCTCAATGGTTTCACCCTGAGAATTTTTAAGTGGTTCGCCTGCGCCCATACCCACACTGAAAGTACTAATTCGTTCTGCATCAAGCAAAACATAGGAAAGGTCGATACCTGCACCTAAACGTGCTTTTTCTTCACCATTAATTATTTTTGTTTGAATATGCCCTGCATAAGCGCCGATATAATAACCATTTTTATCTGTACCCGTTAAATAGTAAGGATAGCGAAAGCCAACTTGCGCACCGGGTTCATTGTCACCATTCAAAAATGCACCAACTTTTGCATAAGCAATACCGTAAGGATTTACCCATTCCACGTTGCCGTGTAACAACTTTTTAGTAAAACCAGCACCAACATTCCACGTCGATACTTTTGCATCTTGTAATTTAGCTTCAGGTAAATACGGATTTTCTTCAGCATGAATGATGCTATTCGCTGCTAAAACCGTAAGTAAAAGACAAATTTTTTTCATTATTTTCTCCATTTTTCCCTAAAAAGTTGATTGGGCTATCCTATTCCAAACAGTTTGTGACTTTAACAGAATTATTTTAGGACTCATATACTAAGGCTTCTATTTTTCATGTCTCAAAAGTCAAAAAATGTCGCTTGATCATTTGTATGAACTAGTGAAAATTCTACAGTATGATCATGCAACTTACGTTAAAATACTCAACGATTCTACTCTCTCATTTTGTAATTAAGTCGACTCCGTATGAAACAGCACTTTCCTTTAAAAAACATGCAACAAGAAAAGCGCATTTATAAGAGCCGAATTTTATTTGCAATTAGTTTGGTAACGCTGTGTTTACTGATTCTGATTAGTCGTTATGCCTACTTACAGATTGTGCATTATGATGAATTTACAACAGCTTCCGATAAAAACCGCATACGTTTACAACCCTTGCCCCCTGCTCGTGGCTATATTTATGACCGTAATGGCATTTTACTTGCCGACAATTATCCAGTTTTTACCGCAACTTTAAGCCGTACAGATGTCAGTGATATTGACGGAACTTTGGCACGTTTGATTCCTATATTGAGTCTAAGCCAAGAAGATATTGACCGTTTTAAAAGCCGTGTTAAAACTGCGCGTAAAACTGAACGCATTGCAATTAAGTTAAATTTAACTGAAACCGATATTGCCAAGTTTAGTGAAGTGAAATATGACTTCCCCGGTGTCAAAATTGAAACGCAAATGACGCGCTACTATCCGCATGGAGAACTTTTTGCCCATGTGATTGGTTACGTTGGGCGTATTAACGACAAAGAATTAAGTTCAATTGACCCCAATTTATACGCGGGAACGAATTTGATTGGCAAAATTGGCGTCGAAAAAAGCTACGAAGAATTATTACATGGCACACCCGGTTATGAATCGGTAGAAGCCGATGCACATGGCAACGTTTTACGTAATTTAGATCGCCAAGACCCAGTACGTGGCAATGATTTATATTTATCGATTGATTACGGTTTGCAAACCGTTGCTTCAGAACAGTTAGTAGGTCATCGTGGCGCAATCGTCGCCATGGATCCACGAACTGGAGAGATTTTAGCATTGGTGTCTAGCCCTAGTTTTAATCCTAATTTGTTTGTCACTGGTATTAGCAGCAAAGACTATAGCGGTTTAAGAGATAATCTAGATCAACCGCTTTATAACCGTGCTGTTCAAGGGGCTTACCCACCCGGTTCGACCATTAAACCAATGTTTGGTTTAGGCGGTATTCATTATGGTTTGATTGATTGGAGCACGGCGATTTCAGATCCGGGTTATTTTAATTTACCAGGTGACAGTCACCGTTTCCGTGACCATAAAAAAACGGGGCATGGTGCAGTCAACTTACACAAAGCTGAAGTCGTGTCGTGTGATACCTTTTTCTATATTCTGTCCTATCGGATGGGTATTGATAAAATGAATGCTTGGATGCGCCAATTCGGATTTGGTGCAAAAACAGGTGTTGATTTACCAAGTGAAAGTAGTGGTTTATATCCAAGCCCTGAATGGAAAATGCGTACACGCAAATCCAAATGGCTTAAAGGTGAAACAATTTCTGTGAGTATTGGACAAGGTGCATTTACTGCGAGTCCTTTACAATTAGCAATGGCAACGGCGATTACAGCAAATAAGGGTTCGCATGTTACCCCGCATGTATTGCGTGAAAATAAAGGTGCAAAAAAATTCGCTGTTCACAATGCGCCAAATGGAAAAATTCAGTTTAACGGTACAGACCAAGACTGGTTAAATATGCATGCAGCCATGATTGATGTGATTCAGTCGGGTACAGGTCGTGGCATTAAAGGCGGTTTAAGCTATTCCATTGCAGGGAAAACGGGTACAGCTCAAGTCAAGAGTATTGCCCAAGGTAAGCGTTATAACGAAGCTGCTTTATCCTCTCGTCAATGGGATCATGGTTTATTTGTCGGTTTTGCCCCAGCAGATAACCCTCAAATTGCAATTGCCGTTGTTTGGGAAAATGGTAAACATGGTGGTTCAGCTGCGCAACTGGCTCGTCCTATCTTTGATTATTGGTTAGTGAAGCGAAAAAAAGAACCTCTTCGCCCTGCCCATCATCAAGTCAGTGGCGGCTTAATGACAGCAGGTATAAAACCGGGTGAATTACCAAGCGGTAATGACACGACAGCATTACCGAATGCAGCATCTACGCCTGTCGTCACTACGCCAGCGGCTATTCCGCCTGTGCAACCCGCTGAAGATGGTGTCACGGAATAATGAAAAATCAATTGCGTATTATTGGTGGTGAATGGAAGCGCCGCACACTAGCTTTCGCCAATATTGAAGGTTTACGCCCAACACCTGACCGTGTACGTGAAACTTTATTTAACTGGCTGATGTGGGACATTCAAAATACAAAAGTTTTAGATGTTTGTGCAGGTTCAGGCGCACTTGGTTTTGAAGCACTGTCGCGTGGTGCAGCAAAAGTGGTGCTGATTGAACCAAACCCAACGCAGGCAGGATTTTTAAAAGAAAATATAGAATTATTAAAAACACAAAAATGCCAATTGATCATGTCAACAGCTCAACAAGCCTTAAACAAACTCAATGATTCATTTAATGTGCTATTTCTTGATCCGCCTTATAGCCTTGATTTATGGCAAGAGCTTTCAGAATTATCTGACCCACTGCTCGCTGAAAAAGCATTTATTTATGTCGAAGCAGATCGAGATTTATCGCAACTTAATCTACCCGCTACTTGGCAGAAAATTAAAGAAACCAAAGCGGGCGTTATTCGTGCAGGTTTGTACCAAAAAATAAGCGAAAAAATGTAAATCAAAATAATTGGATTTGATTTGATCCAAAACTAGATTTCCCATCCCATACGTCGACTGTTAGGAACATTTGCATTTGCTATTCCCTTAAATTGTTTTTCTTTTATCACTTTGAATCCAGTTCTCTCATATAAACGTTGCCCTCTTGGATTTTCACAAGATACATCTAAAGACAAAATTGAACATCCCTGTTGCAGCGCAAATGCTTTTAAATGGTCTAACAACAAATATCCAATCCCTTGACTACGAAATTCAGAATGCACTCCAAAGTTCGCAATGTGAAGATTTGATCTATTAGGCTTAGTGATAATAGATGCTGAATGCAGTGCTCTTGCCAAAACACGAGGCGACCGAAATCTATATATCGCTAAAATATTTTTGATTGTACCGCTGTCCATTTTCAGCAGGTCATTTTTTCCGTAACAAGCAACTGTAGCAATCACTTTGTCATCTTTCTCTACGACCCAATGTAATCTGTAACTGGTATATCCATACTCTGATAAAAACTCTTGATGGATAAATTTCTCAGCAGTGATCTCATCCTGTTGATAAATATAGTCAAATAAAGGGACTCCTGCGCTATAAATCAGAGGAACACATTCATTTATATCTTTTTTTTCAGCCCGACGTATGATCACCCATATCTCCTGAGATTGTTTTTATAAAGTTATACTTCTATTTTGATGGCTTGATTATAAATTCAAAGAAAGTATTTCGTCCCAGATAATTCACAACTTATGACAAGTATTTACCTCTTTTTTTAAATATTTACTATGTCCGACATAAAGCACTCTTTTTAAAATATATTTTATATAGAATAGACATATCTTTAGATTATTACTTGATTCATCATGAAGTTATTTTTTTTATTAATTGGGGTTTTGAGTTTAACAGGATGCTTATTTGGGCAATCGAGTGAAGTGAAACGCGCTGAAAAAATCTTGCAGAATTTTGAATGCTATAATGTTGAATCGAATAAACTCGCAACATCTTCGATCACCAATTTTTATCAACAAGCCCTTGCTGCCAATAAAGAAAAAGCCACGAATTACTTAGAACAATACAAAAAAGGTGAAGATCTTTTTGACATCCCCCTTGATGAAGTTGTACAACAAAAATATCAACTCTATCAGCAAGCCTGTCAGTCACTGGGTGGTATTACTACAAGCAAAGTCGCTATTCCACTAAATACCACCGAATAGTGCAGGGAAATTTGCTTAAACATATTTATGGACAATACATGATTGAAAAACAACTGAGCTTAAAACATTATATTGCCTTTGCGATTATTGCACTAAGCGTGGCGATTGCTAGCATTAAACCACTTGAATTTGAGTCTTATTTATTGCATCAGGTCGGTACAGTCTTGATGTTAGTGATGTTGATTGTGGTGATTAAAAAAATAGGCATTAGTTTTGTTAGTTTTTGTTTATATTTATTTTTCCTATTTATTCATATTGTTGCAGCGCACTACCTCTACTCTTATGTTCCGTATAACGAATGGCTGATCTCGCTTTTCAATTTTGATCTGAACCAAACCATGGGCTGGTCACGGAATATGTATGATCGACTAGTACATTTTGCCTTTGGCTTATTACTCTATCCATTTTTCTATCGCTGCTTTCAAATTTGGCTGCCGACAGCAAAACCATTGACCCTATTTTGTTTGGTTATTCAATTTGTGATGGCTTCAAGCATGTTGTATGAGTTGGTTGAATGGGGACTTTCAATCGGACTGTCACCTGAAGATGCTGAAAATTATAACGGACAACAAGGCGATATGTGGGATGCACACAAAGATATGTTTTTAGCGACCATTGGGGCAATCTTTACAGGTTTGTTCTTATGGTTGCATCAACAAAAAAAGCACTCTAACTGAGTGCATTTTTCTTAGATTGATTGAAATTGTAATTACAATTTAGGGTCGCGTATCTGAACCAATGTGCTGTTGGCTTTCGCTAAGCTTTCACCAATCTTAGCCAGTACCGCTGGAATCAGCGTCTCAGCCATTTGTGCGGCTTGCAAACCCATTTTTTCACCCAGCGTTGGACGCTTACGTGTATTAATCACATACACATCATGCTGAGATAATAAACTCAGTAGATATTCATCTGAAGTTTGTAATTTATCCACGAGATTCAAGGTACGTGCATCTTCACCATACCAATGTTCCCCTGTTGCCACTTTTTCAACATTAAGTTGTGGGCGATATTTTTCCACAAAATGCTTAAATAAAACATGTGTCTGTTGCAGCTCTTCTTCGAACTTGGCTTTACCCTCAGAGGTATTCTCACCAAACATGGTTACAGTACGTTTGTACTGCCCTGCGGTGTACATTTCAAAATCGACATTATGTTGTTTGAGTAAACGATTAAAATTAGGCACTTGTGCAACTACGCCGATTGAACCAACCACAGCAAAAGGTGCGGAGATGATTTCATTTGCAATACACGCCATCATGTAACCGCCACTTGCCGCCACTTTATCTACGCAAATAGTCAGATTGAATCCCGCATCACGTAAACGTACCAATTGTGCAGCTGCTAAACCATAGCCATGCACCATACCACCGGGGCTTTCTAAACGTACCACAACACGGTCATGCCCTGCTTTTGCTGTCGCTAAGATCAGTGTGATTTCCTCACGCAGGGTATCGGCGGCTGATGCTTGAATGTCGCCTTTGAAATCTAGTACAAAAATTTTCTGATCATTTTTTTTACGAGCTTTCGCCTCTTTGACCAGTTGTTGCATCAATTGCAGCAACTCTAAGCGAGATGATGTGGCTTGTGCGATTTTTTTTCTTTGTTCATTTAATCGTGCATTTAAATGACTTACACGAATTTCAGCGGGAAACTTGGGCAAATGGAATAACATAAAATTAGTGCTCTTCTTAAGATCGTCTTTATAAGCTTAAGATGTGGTCAGTGAATGCAAATTGCAACACCAATTTAAAAATAATGCTATTTATATGATGATAATTTTATTGCATGCTAGCTATAGCTATTCAATTCAATTCAATTCAATTCAATTCAATTCAATTCAAACGTTTTTTCTCATGGAACAATATTGCAATCTAAAAACACTCATAAAAAAAGAGCCCGTAGGCTCTTCATTTCAAAAAATATATATTAAAGATTAACCAAAACGACCTGTGATATAAGCTTCGGTCAATTGATGATCTGGTTGAGTAAAGACTTTTTCAGTCGCGTTGACTTCAATCAAATCACCCAAATGGAAATAAGCAGTACGGTCTGAAACACGTGCAGCTTGTTGCATTGAATGCGTGACAATTGCAATGGTAAATTGTTCAGACAAA
Source organism: Acinetobacter sp. (assembly GCA_035426725.1). Lineage (GTDB taxonomy): Bacteria > Pseudomonadota > Gammaproteobacteria > Pseudomonadales > Moraxellaceae > Acinetobacter. The sequence continues at coordinate 5,950 of DAOMAH010000016.1, read as the reverse complement.
TCAGAAATGAGTTCTTCAATTTTTGCCGTTGCAATTGGATCAAGTGCAGAACACGGCTCATCCATTAAAATCACTTCTGGACTAACCGCAATAGTCCGTGCAATACACAAACGTTGTTGCTGACCACCTGACAAGCCCGTACCCGGTTGGCTTAAACGATCTTTCACTTCGTCCCACAAACCTGCTTTACGCAAGCTGTTTTCCACAATTTCTTCTAAATCGTATTTGTCACGTGCCAAACCATGTAGTTTCGGCCCATAAGACACATTATCAAAAATTGATTTTGGGAATGGGTTCGGCTTTTGGAACACCATACCGACTTGGGCACGTAACAACACAACATCAAGGTTTGGATCGTAAATATCTTGACTGTCTAAAGTTACTTTACCTGTTACTCGGCAGCTATCAATCGTGTCATTCATACGGTTTAAAGTACGAAGGAAAGTTGATTTACCACAACCAGACGGGCCAATAAATGCAATTACTTCATTTTTATAGATATCAATATCAATACCTTTAATTGCTTCACTGTCACCATAGTAAACATGTACGTCTTTGGTGCTAATTTTCACTTCAGTCGATTTTGGCTTTTTTGTGGTTGTAGCCGTATCGAATTGTGGAACAAAAGCAGTATTAGATTGCTGAACTTGTGCTTCAGTTGAATTAAATTCTGTTTGCTGTGGATTCACGGACTTATCCTTTTCTACGGCGTTCATAATATCAATCGTATTCATTCTACTCTCCTCAATTACCAACGCACTTCAAATTTCTTACGAAGCCAAATCGCAAGGCTGTTTAAACTCACCAATAAAACCAGTAGCACAATAATCGCAGCGGCAGTACGCCCTTCAAAGAAGTTACGCAATTCATTACCTTGCCACAAATAAACTTGTACAGGTAACGCTGTTGCTTGATCGAGCGGTGTTGTCGGAACACTGGCAACAAATGCACTCATCCCGATTAACAATAAAGGTGCTGTTTCACCTAAAGCATGCGCAACACCAATGATTGAACCAGTCATGATGCCTGGTAATGCAAGCGGTAATACATGATGGAACACAGTTTGGAATTTCGATGCACCCAAGCCCAATGCAGCTTGACGAATTGACGGCGGTACTGCTTTTAACGATGCACGTGTGGTAATAATCACAGTTGGCAAAGTCATCAAACTAAGAACCAAACCACCGACCAAGGGTGCAGAAAGTGGTAAATGCATCCAACCAATGAAAATTGCAGCACCAAGTAAACCAAATACAATCGAAGGAACAGCAGCCAAGTTATTGATGTTGACTTCAATAATATCGGTCATCACGTTTTTCGGTGCAAACTCTTCAAGGTAAATCGCACTTGCAACACCAATTGGAATCGAAATCACGATCACAATGAGCATCATGAATAACGAGCCCATGAACGCACCCGCTAAACCACTGCTTGCAGGCGAACTACGTGAGTCAGGTGTCACAAATAAATTGGTATTAAAGGTACTTTGAATAATCCCTTGTTTTTCTAATTTATCTGCAAGTTGACGCACTTCTGGATCGAGTTGTTGCTGATCGTCAGGCAAAGAACGATCAATATTACCAGCCAACCACACATCAACATTGGCATCTGCTAAAAATTTGATGTCTTCTTTAGTACCGATCAATGATGGGTCTGCAAACACCATATCACGTAAACGATAGGATTCAGAGCTCGTGTAAATGCTGCTGATATAGTCACGCTGTGATTCTAATGATGGATCTTTTGACACAATACCATTCACAATCAAAGCGTCCCAATCGACCATGCCCATTTCAGTTTGCCACGCCACAAACCGCTCTTCGAAATGTGCTGGGGTTTCATTCGGCAATTGTTTCGGCTTTGCACCCGCATTAATAATTGCAGGATCAAAGTAAACAGGTACGGTCATACTACTTTGCCAAAAAGCAGGTAAGCCTTTCGCCAAAATACTACTAAACAATAAGGCAACAAAGGCAAGACCGATAATGACCGCAGAAAAACCTGCAATACGAAACGTCTTTTCTTTACGATGGCGTCGAGCCAAAGAGCTTTGAATTCGATTTTTACGTTGTTCACGTAATTCCGCAGCGGCTTTTGGATCAAATACGTTCTGATCCAGAGGAGATGTATTTGAACTCATTCGTATTGCTCACGATATTTACGCACGATATAGAGTGCAATAATGTTTAAACCCAAAGTGATCACAAATAATGTTAAACCAAGGGCAAACGCCACCAATGCTTGAGGGCTCGCAAAGTCAGTATCACCCGTCAATTGTTTTACAATTGTCACGGTGACTGTTGAAACCGCTTCAAATGGATTTGCATGCAATATCGGGCTATTCCCTGCCGCCAATACTACAATCATGGTTTCGCCAACAGCACGAGAAACAGCAAGTAAAAACGCACCCGTGATCCCCGGTAAAGCTGCGGGTAATACTACTTGACGAATCGTTTCTGACTTAGTTGCACCTAAACCTAAAGAACCATCACGCAAAGAACGAGGTACTTGGGTGATAATGTCATCTGATAATGATGAAACGAATGGGATAATCATAATCCCCATGACAAAACCAGCTGTTAAGGCACTGGTTGCATTGATATTAATGCCAACGCTTTCACCGAGCATTTTAAAAAATGGCCCGATGATCATCATGGCAAATACACCATAAACAATCGTTGGAATACCCGCCAAAACTTCAATGGCCGGTTTTGCCCATGTACGTAAATTTGGAGATGCATATTCAGCGAGATAGATCGCAATCATTAAACCAACGGGTACTGCAATTAGCAATGCAATACCACTCACCATGAATGTTCCCCAAAGCAAGGGTAAAATACCGTAACTACCTTCAGCATTGCCTGATGTACTAAATCCTGGGTTCCATTCTGTACCAAAGAAAAAGTCAACTGGGCTCACAAATTTGAAGAAGTGCAATGCCTCACTAAGCATTGACATCACGATACCAATAGTCGTGAGAATCGCCACACCTGAACATAGAATTAAAGCAACATTAATGGCTTTTTCAACTTGGTTACGTGCACGGTAGTGTTGACTTAAACGACGTTTTGCCCAAACTAAACCTGCTAGGCCTGCGCTCAATACAACTGCTAATTTTGCAAATGAAGCAATGCTTTCGAATTTTGCAAGTTGTTGTGCTGCTGCAATCTCATACGCTGCTGGTTTATCTGTTACCCCGAAGCCAGAAGCAATTGCTTGTACGCGATCAATGAGAACGTCACGACCTGCCGCATCTAAAGTTGCACTTACTGACGCTGGAATATTGTTAAAAATAATATGTTGTAGAACGCTCGGCTCTACCATATTCCAAATGATTAAAATTAAAAAAGCAGGAATACCACACCACAAAGCAACCAATGCGCCATAATAGCCAGGACGCGAATGTAGTGTTGCTGAGTTATTCCCCATACCTGCTAGGTTACGGCTTTTACGCAGCCCGATTTGATATGCAATTGCCACAAGGGCCAACAACACACCGATAAGTAGCAGATTCATGTAATCTCCACTGTTTTCTCAATTCTGATCATTTGAAAAAACTTAGCTAGACAAAAAGGCTGATGATCCTATAACAGTTCCATCAGCCTCCATTTTAAACCATCTTATTTCGCTGTTTTACCAGCTTTAAAATCAGCTAAGACTTTTGCACGATCTTTGTCGCTCATCGCGATCAAACCAGCTTTCTCTAGCTTAGAGCCTTTACCAGAAGATTTCTTGTTTAAGAAAAATTCTACGAATTCAGGTAAACCTTTGATTGATTTTAAGTGTTCGCCTTTAACATAGAAGAATAAAGGACGAGAAACAGGATATTTACCACTTAAAATAGTTTGCTCAGATGGTACAACACCGTTCACTGTTGCAACACGTAACTTATCACGGTTTTGGTCATAGAAACCTAGACCGAATACACCCACTGCGTTTGGAGATGTTTTTAAACGAGCAAGTGTTTCTGTGTAGTCACCAGCAATTTCGATCACACGACCATCTTTACGGAAAGTTGAACATACTTTTTTCTGTTCGTCTTTCTCTAAGCTTGCGATGTAACCATAAGACTCGCAACCAGCATCAACCATTTTTTCTTGGAACACTTCACGCGTACCGTGGTTAGATGCTGGAATCACGAGAAGAATTGGTTCTTTAGGTAAAGTGGTGTCAATTTGATTCCAAGTGGTATATGGGTTTGGAACCATTTTACCTTTAGAAGGTAATTGAGCTGCCAATGCTGTGAATACGTGCATTGGTTTTAATTTGAATGCTGCTTTGCTTGCGCTAGATGCGAAAACAATACCGTCATAACCAATTTTGATTTCTTGTACTTTGTTTACGCCAGCTTTTTTACATGCAGCAAGCTCAGTATCTTTAATTTTACGTGAAGCGTTTGCAATGTCGATGGTGTTATCACCAACACCTTGACAGAATTGTTTCAAACCACCTGAAGTACCGCCTGAACCAACAACTGGTGCTTTGAATTGTGGGAAAGTATTACCAAACTCTTCTGCAACAATACTTGCATAAGGCAATACAGTTGATGAACCAGCAATTTGAATCGTATCACGAGCTGCATTTGCAGTCGTTGCTACAGCTACACCCGATACGGCTAATGCAATGGCGATATGACGTGAATTTAAGCGCATTCTGATTTCTCTCATTGATGCAATTTGGACACAACCCTTTTAAATCAAGTGTTGTACTTTGGTTAACTGCATTTTGAGTGGATAATATGACAATTAAGTGACAGCTTTATGACGCTTTTATGATGATCTTTTTTTAATTGTCGACTTTATAATTATATTAGCTTGTGTCTCAACGCTTTGACGACATTTTTACATGAAAATTGTTATTCGCCATAAAACAGAAAAGGCACGAGTTTCGTGCCTTTTCATAGTGAATTAAAAAATATTAATCAAGCGCAGTCACATAAGTTCCTGCAACAATTGCATCTTTAATTCGATCTGCTTCTGCAAGCACTAAGTCAAGCAAATGCTGTACATTTTCAAGCGTTGCTACTGGACTTAAAGTGGTCATTTTCAAAGATTGAACATTGCCCACTTTCGTCACACCAATATTTGCCTCGCCACGCGCAAACAATTCATCTGCAACGTTTTGATTCAAGCTATCAATAAATTCTGCTGGATAGCCTGCAGGCGCAACACGGAACAACACTGAAGCAAATTGCGGTTCAATCAGCAACTCAAGACCCGTAGTTGCTTTAATATAATCAGCCACTTGACGTGTAAGTGTTACACCATGATCAATCATCGAACCATACAGCTCTTCGCCCAATGCCTCAACCGTCATCCACAATTTCAATGCATCGAAACGACGTGTAGTTTGCAATGACTTCGATACAAGGTTAGGTACGCCATGTTGTTCATCATAAGCAGAGTTTAGATATTCCGCTTCATAATGCATAAAGCGATAGTTGGCTTCGTCTTTCAACAAGAAAGCGCCACAACTAATACTTTGGAAATAATGCTTATGGAAATCCAACGTAATCGAATCTGATAATTCAATGCCATCGAGCATTGCACGATGGTCATTAGACAGAATCAGCGCACCGCCCCAAGCTGCATCAATATGCATCCAAGAACCGTACTTAGTGGTAATTTCACGAACTTTCTTGAGTGGGTCAATCGCACCTGCATCGGTCGTTCCTGCAGTTGCAATTACACATGCCACGATTTTGCCTTCAGATTGAAGATGCGCCATGGTTTTTTCCAGTGCATCGACATCCATTTGGGCATTTTCATTGACAGGAACTGTTACGACTGACTGGAAGCCCATACCCATCATTGCCATGTTCTTTTGCACAGAGAAATGTGCATTTTCAGAACAAATGACTTTGACGTTTTTCATGGCTTCGGCTGGGATACCATCACGCTGAACAGACCACGGCTTACCGTTTTCGTCTTTCCAGTTTTTAGAGATACAC
>DAOMAH010000015.1:13076-14999 GCA_035426725.1 Acinetobacter sp. | reverse complement strand
GTATTCAACCTGAAGTAAGACAATGGATGCTGTTTGGACATCAATCAACTGAAGCCGGTCATCAACGTGTATTGAATGCGTTGCAAGCACAGCCAATTCTAAAGCTAAATTTACGCTTAGGCGAAGGAAGCGGTGCAGGTGCTGCACTGGGCATGATTCAATTGGCGTGTGTGCTGCATAATCAAATGGCAACTTTTGCCGAAGCAGCCGTAAGCGGTGAAAAAGTTGCGGATTGATTTATTGCGACATGGTGAAACTACGTTAAGCCATACCTTACGCGGGCATTTGGACGATCCCTTAACTGAAATCGGTTGGCAGCAAATGCAATCCACCATTCAGCAACATATGGCATCTAAAGCAGATGCCCAATGGGATGTGATTATCAGTTCACCGTTGCAGCGTTGCCAACTTTTTGCTGAACAATTGGCGGAGCAACTACAACTTCCGTTGACTATTAATCCGCATATAAAAGAAATGCATTTTGGTGACTGGGAAGGTATTTCAGTACAGGAAATTTTTGGAACTGCGCCTGAGTTATTGTCTAATTTTTGGCAATATCCCACCCAATTTCATGCGCCAAATGCTGAAACATTTAAACTATTTCAACAGCGGATTTTAACTGGTTTTGAGCAAGTTTATACGTTGATGCAAGTGCAGCAATACCAGTCGGCTTTAGTGGTCACGCATGGCGGGGTAATCAAATTATTAAGCTGTTTAGCTCAGCAACAAAGTTTGGATGGTGTGTTAAAAATGCCTGCGGTGCATGGACAACTTTATCCATTCAAATTCAGCCTACAGCAAGGTCAGTTGCACTTTGAAAGGGAAGCGTAATGTTGCCATTTTGGATTGCACTACAGTTTTTGACGGTTTTACCAATTAAATTAAAAAAGATGCCAAGTGCAAAACAAAATGGGCAATCTCTTTTATTTTATCCCCTCGTGGGTTTGTTGATAGGGCTGATTCTATTTGGTTTTTCTGTCGTTTTAGTCCAATTACCGACATTATTAATTACAAGTATCATTCTAGTTTTATGGATTTGGCTCACAGGTGGGCTGCATCTCGATGGTTTAGCAGATACAGCAGATGCGTGGGTTGGAGGTCTTGGTGATCCCGAGCGAACACTGAAAATAATGAAAGATCCAGCCTGTGGTCCAATCGGTGTTTTGAGTCTAATCGTTGTTTGTTTATTAAAATTTGCTGCATTGTATGTGCTGATTGAACAACATCTAAATGTTTTTTTGATTTTGATTCCTGCAATTGGGCGAAGCATCGCACTATTTTTGTTTTTAACCACGGTCTATGTTCGCGCTAAGGGGCTTGGTAGTTCGATTAGTGATTCTATTCCAAAACGAGCAATTTGGATGGTGTTTGTCATTACATCGTCATTGCTCTTGGTGTTTAAATGGCTAGGACTCATCGCTTTTGTTTGCTTTTTGGGCTTAGCTTTTTATTTACGCCGATTATTTATTCAAAGAATTGGTGGAATAACTGGCGATACGATTGGCGCTGCAATTGAACTGATTGAAACAGGCGTATTATTGAGCTTTGTCATGGCTTCATTTTATATTTGATCCTTCTCATGAGAGAAGGATCAAAATTGAACTAACGCTTTCGCAAACTGACACAAAATCCTAAAATCACCAATAGCGCAATCAGCCCTGCAATGCTAGCGACTAGAATATCTCGCAATGTTTTATCAATCGGCAACCACGTCCATTTATGCAAGTAAGCAAAACTGAAACCTTCCAGTGCATCTTGCTGTGTGACTTGTGCTGCAATCACACCGCTATTTGGCTCAATATACAGTCTAAGTTGATTACTCAGATTGCTTTCGACTTTAACCACAGGCAAACGTTTATTAATGAATCCATATTCACCGCCAAAACTGGTGACCCAAGATGCTTGCGTGAGTTGATGCTGTGG
>DAOMAH010000015.1:0-12976 GCA_035426725.1 Acinetobacter sp. | reverse complement strand
CATATTCACCGCCAAAACTGGTGACCCAAGATGCTTGCGTGAGTTGATGCTGTGGCAGATTCAAATAGTGCGCCGCCAATTGTTTGCTTTGTTGCAAAATATCCAACTTTTCAGCGCTTTTTGCATCAATCAGTTCCATTGCAGGTGCAGCACTTTTACCATGATTATGATGATCATGCTCTTTGGCAGAAGTCATACTACCTTGCATGGATGACGTTCCAATGGATTGAATCATCCAACCTGCATGTGATTGATCTTGAGTAAATGAGACAGGTACAAGCGTTAAGCGTTGAATCGGGTGTTGCGTTGCGAGCTTCCAAGCATCAAGACTCAAATCTTGCGTATTAAAAATAGGTTGCAGATTCTCAATATCAGCTTTCTTTTGCCAAAGATGATAAAAACCGCTGAACACCCACAGCAAAATAAATACGCTTAAACTAATGCCTAAATAACGGTGTAAAAAGCGGGTTGGCTTCTGACCTAAGCGATGATTTTGGCGATTATGAATTTTGAAAAATAACCCAATCCCCATAAAAACCAAAACAACGATGCCAATCAACGTAATTTGCATCAGCAAGGTTTGACCTGTCCACGGTTGATTTCCCCACGTCCATGTATGACCTAAGCGAAATATACGCGCCATCCACATTTTTTGGTCATTGGATAAGGTTGCTAATCGAGATTGTGAAGGGTCAATATAAGCTCTTAAACCATTGTCAAAATTCACTCGCCACACAGGCAGCAAGCGATTAACACTCGGATAATCATCACTAAACTCAGTAATCAATTTAGCTGAAAAGATTCTTTCTTTCGCTAAACCTGTATACCAAATGGCTAGACGTTTTGCATCTTGCTGTTCTGCATCTGCAATGAATTGACCTGATTGACTATCAAAATATTCAGCAACAGCTTTATTCGGCTTTACTACTCGATAAGCCACACGATTTGGCTGTAATTCGATGGCTTGCATGGCAGAAATTTGCTGAATGCGATGCTGTTGCAATACTTGCGGTATAGGCAACGCATTTTCTAAATTGAGTTTTTGAGGTGGAGGCATACGTTTTGCGGGTTGTGGTTGTGTTGCACTCATAAGAGGATGCAACACACCAGTTAAAGACCACATCAAAACGAGAATGCCCAACACCATTCCAAAGCTACGATGAAACTTGAGTAGCTTCTTGAGTTGTTTAGCATTCATTGCTTATTTCCCAAAATGATAACGCAAACCGAGTAAATACGTCCGCGGTGCAGCAGGCGTATAACTCACCTGATTATTACTAAATGAAGTACTTTCAGCATAGTGCACATCAGTTGCATTAAGGATTTGCCCAAAGACTTCATAGCCATTGTTACGATAATTAGCACGTAAATTCAGAAGTGTATGCCCATTATATTTTTCAGTGTTGGCATCATTGATCCAGTACGAGCCAACATAAACGCCTTCCGCAGAAACTAACAGTTCTGGGATTGGCTTGATTTGATATTCAATCGTTCCAAAACTTTTTGGTGAGCTAGGCATGGTATTAGCGCTGTAATTCAAGACAGGTGATGGTTGGAATTCTTCATATTCATGCTGAGCGATACTGCCTGACACTTTTACACGTTGATCATAGGCATCGCTGATCTTCCATGTGCCACCAATTTCGATACCTTGATGCAGGGTTTTGCCTGCATTGCGTGGTTCACGCGTATTATCCGCTTTGGTATAACTGATAACTTCGTCTTTACCTTGTAAGCGATACACAGTGATTTCGCCATCAAGCCGATCGTCCAGTAATTTGAAACGTAGCCCTGCATCAATGTTGTTAAATGTCGCAGCATCTAAATCAGGTGTAACTAGATTCGCGCCATATAAACTACTGACCTCAGGTGGTACAAAACCTTGTGACCAATTACTATACACATCCATCTTTGGCGTAATATTCCAAACCACCCCTAATTGCGGACTTGCTTTTTTGAAGTTCCTTTTCTCATCAGGAGCACCCGTCACTCTTGATGGGGTTAATTGATTGTCGAAGTCATAGCTAATCCAGTCATAGCGAGCGCCGCCGACTAAATTTAAATTAGGTAAAACCTGCCAATTGGCTTGTCCATAAATTGCTTGGTTATTTACATCGACATTGAAATTACGGAGTAATTGACGTTGTTGATAGCCTGTATAAACTAAGCTAGTGGGATCACGAAATACTTCAATATCATTGGTCTTGGCTTGATTTGGAGAATGATCTGCCATTGCGCCAACAACCCATTTTACCTGATCTAAATCAATCGAATGTTGTACATTTAAGCCATAGGATTGAAAGGCATTCTCTGTGATTTGACCACTATAGGTTCCCGTTGGTGTGCCATTTCTAATATCGGTACGGATGTTATAGCTTGGGTTTTGCTCGGTGCTATTGTCACGATAGTAAAGTGTGGCTTGAGTCTGTTGCTGATCACTCCACTTGTGATTGATTTGCGATGATAACCGCGTTGAATCTACCGCACGATAGGTAAAGGTTTGATAGCTATAACCTGAACGTTTATTGTAATCATCAACATTTAAGCTCCCAGTCATATCAGCTTCTAAATGGTTATAGCTGAAAATATTTTTGATTTGAGTTACATCAGAAATGCGCCAGTCATGTCTTAACGTCACACTTTGTTTATTGCTCTCTGCATGATCTTGCCAACTGTCACCACGATCACTGGCATAGGCTGAAAGTCTTAGACCGTGCTCACCATATTCAGTATCAAAAGTGTTGGATGCGCCAACATCTAAGCGACGGTAGCCCTCAGAACTTGCACTGATTCCAATATCAGCAGTAGGCGTTAAAGTTGGTGCTTTAGTGATGAAATTAACCGTACCACCAATCGCATTGCTGCCATACAAACTACTGGCAGGGCCACGTAAAATTTCTATGTTATCAACACCTGCCAAATTTACTTCATACAAGGCATTGTGGTTAAACACACCGACAGGACGAATCGAAATACCATCTTCTAAATATTGATATACCGCTGCGGTAGTAATCGGCTGGCGAATCGACATCATGTGTTGTTCATTGCCCAAATCACTCATCAACACGCCAGGCGTTTGATTGAGCAACTGTCCAATAAAAGTCGCGTGTTTATCTTCAATGTCTTTAGCGGTGATTTGGCTGATCGCAGCAGGGGTATTATTGATCGATTCACCCTCACGGCTTGCCGTCACCACAATGGTTGCAAGTGTTTTGACTTCATTTGGTGATGAGGTTTCATCCGCAAGAGCAACAGAACTATAGCTAATCGACAGGCAAGCAGCCGTTAATACAGACAAACGAAATTGAGTATTCATATTTTAACTCTATAAAAGCAATACACAGGGCTGTACCGCAGTAAGTCACTGGATACAAGGTATAAAAAATTGCAATTTATAGAGCGAGTGGTGGGGCTTGTTTGATTGGGAAAATATAGGCAACACGTTGAATATAAAGGTTTTCTATCCACGCAGCACAAAGGCAACGGACTCGACTAAACCAAGCCAGTAGAAACACTAAAATAAAGGCAAATAAGGGCACGATCACAGCAGCATCAAAACCATAAGTACATAAAGGACAATGCTTCATGATTTGGCTTGCAAGCGCAAAAACTTCTTTGGCATGATCGCTGAGTTGATCATGTTCTGCGTGTTGTAAATGCTGTCCGTGACGCATCTCAGGCATCATATGATGCTGATGACTGGAATGTGAATCCGTATTTTGAATTTCTGTAACTTGGCAATGCGTTGGCATTGCGTACAGTGCAGGAACGATGCCTGTATGAACCAGCGTAGGTAACATGATATGCCAGAGCAAACACAGCAAAGTAATCGCGCCGAATGAGGCACGCCACTTGAGCATATGTTGACGAAAACTGGACTGCATATCTACGATACGAGGAAATAGAAATGTGAGGGCAGTATAGTCAAAAAAATACAGCAGTTCAAAACTTATTGGCGAGATTCTTTACACTGCAATAATTCAAATATAAATTATTGATTTTAAAATAAAAAACAGACTCGCTTGAGTCTGTTTTTTTGATTCTTAGATGAGCATTTACAGATTAACGATTTGGTAAAACATCTTTTAATGCTTCATGCATTTCTAGCAAAGCTTTTTCAGTGGTTTCCCAATCGATACAACCATCTGTCACCGATTGACCATAGACCAAATCATTGAGATTTTCAGGAATATCCTGACGACCACCTTTTAAATGACTTTCCACCATGATACCCACGATAGATTTATTGCCATCTAAAATCTGCTCAGTGATATTTTTCAACACTAAAGGCTGTAAGTACGGGTCTTTGTTTGAATTGGCATGACTGGTATCAATCATGATTTTGGTGCTAACTTTGGCTTTGGCTAATGCCGCTTCTGCATCTGCTACTGACGAAGCATCATAGTTTGGTTTACCATTACCACCACGTAAAACAACGTGAGCGTAAGGGTTGCCTTTGGTATTGATAATGGCAACTTGACCATTTTCATTCAAACCTAAGAAGCTATGACCGTGTTTAACTGATTGCATTGCATTGGTTGCTACAGTTAAACCGCCATCAGTACCATTTTTAAAACCGACTGGAGAAGATAAACCAGACGACATTTCACGGTGAGTTTGGCTTTCTGTCGTACGTGCGCCAATCGCCGACCAAGAGATTAAATCTTGATAATATTGTGGCGAGTTTGGATCAAGTGCTTCAGTCGCACACGGTAAACCTTTTTCATTTAATTCAAGTAAAAGTCCACGACCAATGTGTAAACCTTTTTCGATATTAAATGAATCATTCATATCTGGGTCATTGATCAGACCTTTCCAACCCACTGTAGTACGTGGTTTTTCAAAATAAACACGCATGACCAAATACAAAGTATCTTTAACTTTTTCACTAAGTACTTTTAAACGATCTGCATATTCACGTGCCGCTATAGGATCATTGATTGAACACGGGCCAATCACGATAAACAAACGTTTATCATTGCCATCAAGAATATTACGAACTGTTTCACGCCCTGTAAAAACAGTGTTTAACGCAGTTTCAGATAATGGAAGCTCTGCTTTAAGTTGCGCAGGTGTAATCAAAGTTTGAATGCTTTTAATATTAAGGTCGTCGATCGCGGGCTGAGAAGCTGGATTTGGCTGTAGAGTCGTCATTGATGTCACAAATTAAATCGAAAGTAGAGGTTATTTTGCCCATGAATATAGCATGAAAAGCCGATGAATTAACTATTGATTCAGACAATTTATTAATAATCAATCGGCGGAGAAGTGCTTAAACCAGTGAAGTAGAATGCTTGCTTTGCTTAATAACGACAGCTTGATGTGTTTCTACAGGTTTTGGCTTAGCTTTAATTGGATTAACCATAAAGTTAATCCCTAATGCAAATAAGGTAATCCCTAAAATTTTACGAATAAAATGTTCAGGCATACGAGAGCTGATCAAGGTTCCGATAATAATTGCAGGAATCGAACCAACCAATAGCCATCCCAATAAATGGAAATCGACATTGCCTGATGACATGTGACTTAGACCTGCTACAGCGGTGAGTAGTACGGCATGAACCACATCTGAACCAATAATCCGAATCATTGGCAAATTAGGGAACATAATGACCAATGCCATAATACCGAATGCACCTGCACCAACAGAAGATAGGGTTACGAAAACTCCTAATACGACACCCATGATCAAAATATAGTGACGCTTATGTTTTAGCGCGTGAAGTTCGCTTTCCATATTGGCTTGTTCGCGATTGCGGAAGCGATCAAAGAACTTTTCAATTTGCGCACGAAAGATGATTGAAACACCAGTTAAGGTCAACATAAAGCCTAAGACCATCGTCAGTACGGCTTTATAATTTGTTGATTCACTTAAATAATGTTCTAAAACCCAAGAGGTTGCAAACGAGGCAGGAAGACTGCCTAAAGCGAGCCAAATCACAATCGGCCAAACAATATTTAATTTTTTTGCATGTACTACAGAACCGCAAAATTTAGAAATAGAAGCATAAAGTAGGTCGGTACCAATCGCGATATGCGGTTCAATTTTAAATAAACTAATTAAAATCGGCGTCATTAACGATCCGCCCCCCACACCAGTGATACCCACACAAAAGCCAACCAAAACGCCAGCTAAAATAAATTCGACAGGACCAAACATCGACAATATACCTAAATATGCTAAAACATGCATATCTTATGCTTTTTAAAGATAACTCGTTGTGATGAATAGTGATTTACTTATTCAAAAAAACGCTATAGATGATAAATCTTAAATTGTGAATCATTTTCTTCAATACGGTTTGTGGTTTTTTCACCAATCATGAACAAATTACAAAGTGTTGGATGATTCGTTGTAAAATCATTCTGTTAGAATTCATTAAACTTTGAATGGGGCACTGGTCTTGTTAAAACAAAAGCTAAAAATTGGCATCGTGGTCGGTGAGGTGTCGGGCGATACACTCGGCGTTAGACTGATGCGTAGTTTTCGTGAGCAAGGTATAGATGCTGAATTTGAAGGGATTGGCGGGCCGCAAATGATCGAGGAAGGTTTCCATAGTTATTATCCGATGGAAATTTTATCGGTGATGGGTATCGTCGAAGTGCTTAAAGATTTAAAAAAATTATTCGCCGTGCGTGATGGCTTGGTTGAACGTTGGACTGAACATCCTGTCGATATATTTATTGGTATTGATGCGCCAGATTTTAACTTACGTTTATCTAAAACCATCAAAGAAAATAATTTACCGATTAAAACCGTTCAATACGTCAGCCCATCGGTTTGGGCGTGGCGGCAAGGGCGGGTACATGGTATTAAACGTAGTATTGATTTGGTGTTATGCCTATTTCCTTTTGAGAAGAATTTTTATCATAACTTTGACGTGCCAGCAGCCTTTGTCGGTCACCCATTAGCCAAGCAACTACCCCTGAAAAATCCACTTGAGGACGCCAAACATCAACTCGGTTTATCTACGCATAAAATCCATGTTGCCTTATTACCTGGGAGTCGCAGAGGGGAAATTGAAAGTTTATTGCCACTGGTGACGGGCGCTGCGGCAATTCTGCATCAGAAATATCCTGAATTAGAATTTTTGATTCCTGCGATTAACGATGCAAGAAAACATCAGATCGAGCAAGGTCTACAAAGTTTAGAAAGCAGCTTAAAAGCAAAAATCCATGTGTTAGAAAATCGTGATAATGAGTCGAAAATTGGGCGGATGGTGATGAATGCCAGCGATATTGTGGCACTTGCATCAGGTACAGCGACACTGGAAGCAATGTTGTTGCATCGTCCAATGGTGACATTTTATAAGTTGAATTGGATCACCTACATCATTGTGAAGTTACTTGCAAAAATTCCGTATTATTCACTGCCGAATATTATTGCGGGCAAGAAAGTGATTCAGGAGTTGATTCAAGCCGATGCCACGCCAAAAAATCTTGCCGCTGAAATTGAAAATCTGATGAACGTAGAAACGGCACAAATTCAAAGAATGCAACATTTGACTATGCATAAGCAGTTGATTTCAGGAAATACCGAAGATCCTGTACAGGCGATTTTGAATTGCTTAGAACAAAATCAACAAGGTGGCATATAGCCACCAAACTTTTAAGCTTTAAACGCGTAAAATCAACTCATAACCTGTGTATTTACGGATATTGATGACGCCAATATCGAACAATAAATATTGACCTTTAATACCTTGCAACACACCTCGAATGGTCGGAGTTTTATCTAAATTTAATGATTTAATTTTTTCAGGATAATGTTCAACGGGATACATAAATTCGCGTGGCAATTCATTTTCTAAAAATTCCACCGTTTCCTGAAATTCAAGGTTTTGGCTGAACTCATCCCGAATCGTTTGAATTTTTGGGGCAAATTCTTCAAGAATTTGATCGCGCTGCTCAATTAAATCTAAAGGTTCTGCTTCACCTTTAAGCAATTTACGCCAATCGGTTTTATCTGCGATTTGCGTACCGAACATGGTTTCTAAATGGCCAGACAAACGACGTGAACCCACTTTTAAAATCGGTAGGGCTTGAGTCGCGCCTTGATCTAACCAACGATTTGGCATATTTACAATTCGGGTAATACCAATTTTTAAAGCACTAGAATTGGCTAAATAAACAATATGCGGCTGGAAACAAACCTTATGTGCAAACTCATCTTCACGGCAAGTGCCTAAATGATAGTGGCAGGTTTCAGGCTTCATAATGCATAAATCGCATTCAGCTTTGGTTTTAAAACATCGAAAACAATGACCTTGTGAATATGACTTAGGTGTTTTTGCACCGCAAGAGGTACAAAAAATATTGCCCGTCCATTCGATCTCAATTTCCTGACCCAAAACAAAAGGGAGATTAGTTTCTGAACGATCTAATATAAATTTGTATTCAACATTTGCTTTGGGTGTTGGTTGATCAGTTACACTATGCGGTGCAAGTGCCGCATGCATTTTATGGCAAACGCCTCGTAGTTCCATCAATAAACTCTCATCTTTCTCATTCAAGGGTTGCAGTTCATGGCTGATCAAAATGTCATCACGTCGATGCTAGACGATTTATCTCAGGAACAGCCTATCCATACTGCACTTTGTATCGGTCAGCAGATTGACCAAAATGCTTCAATTCAATGGCATTATTTTAACGTAATTGACTTTTTAAATCAGCCATTTACGCAGCGTTATGATTTAGGTTTTGTATTATTTGATACAGATGAAATGCAAAAAATCAGTGAAATGCAAAAATCACAGCTATTGGTCAAACTGCGTGATTTGATGGCAAAACGAATTGTGGTGGTCAGTCGTTTGCAAGATGAAAAATTATTACGCTCACTGGGTTTTACTCAACTCATTGATAAAACCGCACACAGCGCTGATTTTGCTTTATGGCAATTTAATATTTTGACTTATAAACACGTGCCAGATTGGTTTAATTCAAGGTTTTGGGCAAATCCTGAAAACTGGAATAAATTTCGTTGGTAATTTTAAATTAGCTCTAATTTATAAAGAATTTTATTGATCCCAAATAGATTGCAAGTTCTTGCAAAATTTAACAATTTAACTTTGTTTTAAACGCTCAAAGCAGCGTATTCTTTTTGGATAAATAATTCAAAAAGGAACGTATAACTCATGACAGATTTAAGCAATATAGTTGAAATTTTAGCGAAACAAGCATTAGGTGGTCAGCAACAATCAGGTCAAGCAGGCGGTTTAGGTGGAATCTTAGGTTCTGTTTTGGGTCAAATAGGCGGACAGCAACAAAATCCACAGAACCAACAAGGCGGTTTAGGTGGAATTTTGGGTTCGGTATTAGGGCAGTTAAGCAGCAATCAAACTCAGTCCCAAACGCAAAATGCTCCATTGGGGGGCAATAAAAGCCAATTATTGATTTTAGTATTACCTTTGATTTTAGGATGGGTTCAAAAACAAGGCGGCTTGCAAGGGGCTTTAGATAAACTTAAAAATGCGGGTTTGGGAAATCAAGTGCAGAGTTGGGTCGACCCACAACAGCAAAATGCAGAAGATGTTCCTGCTCAAAATCTACAAAGTCTGTTTGATGATCAAGAGGTTGAACAGGTCGCTCAACAAGCAAATGCACCGAAACAAGATATTTATGGAGCAATTGCTTCAGTACTCCCTAAAGTGATTGACTCACTCACGCCACAGGGTACCAATACCAATCAACAAGAAGCCAATCAAGATATTCAACAAGTGATGAACTTAGTCGGTAATTTTTTGAAGAAATAAAAAAACAGAAAAAATAAAAGGGCTTTCGCCCTTTTATTTTTTGCTAAAAGATAACTTCAAATTAGAAGTTATATTCCATACCTAAACCGATTGTGGTTTTAGCATCATTTTCTTTCAACCAGTCACGCTTTTGTTGACCAACAACACTGTAGAATTTTGCTTGTTTGTTGATTTGGTAATCTAAACCTAGACCGTAAAGATCTTGTTTACGATCATCAGCACCGTCACGCTCAGTTGTTGCAGAGATATATTGTAATTTCACTTTAACAGGCGTAGAAGGAATCGTATAAGCAGCTGTTACGCCATATGCATCTTCTTGTAATCCTTTATAAGAAGTTACAACAGCGGGAGTACCACTCGTTACAGTAACAGTATCATCTGTTGGTTGTGCAGTTTGCCATAGCGCACCAAACACTAAACCTTCAACGCCCATTGGTGTTAAGTCCAAAGAACCTGTTACACGAACTGCGTCAGAGTAAACATTACCAACAGCACTGTAAGCATTGTATTTAGATGCTACAGCACGGTTCGCTGCAACTGCTGCGGCTAAACCCATATCTTTATTTTCATAAGTGATCGAACCAGAAACACCGTCACCAAAACCGTCACGACTGCCTTTCTGACCTTTTTTCTCATTATTGTTCGCAGAAGATTCTTCACCTTGTTGGAACATAACGTTAAATGCTAAACCGCCTAACAACTTTTTGTCAGTCTCAAAACCAACTACGTTGTTTAAACGATCTTCACCTGCAAGTACTGCAGTCATATCCAATTCGTTGTGATCGTTAAAAATATCTTGGTTGTTTCCAGCAGCAGTTTTGAAGTAAGAATCAAAACGACCTACTTTCAAAGTACCTACATTATTCGATTTAATACCAATATAACGGTTACGCATACCAAGATCTGTACCGTCACCATCCGTATTTACTTGCCATTCAGCCAAATATACTGCTGATAATTCATCAGTAATTTTTTCTTCGCCTTTTACACCAATACGTGAAGCATTCGAGTTCACTTTCACAAGGCTATCATCAGTGAAGCCATTGTTATCAATATTGTCTACAGTAACGTTTAATTTACCATAAACTGTTGGCGCTGCTTGCGCTGCACTCATCGTTAAAGTTGCTACAGTAGCAGCAAGAAGTAATTTTTTCATTGAGATTTCTCCAAAACACTTTTCGTAAATGGCAGTTGCCTTGTTACTGTTAGAGCTAGCTAATGTACAAACTGTTACATAGTTCGCTGACTTGTATGCAGTATCGGCAATCTTTATGACAGAGAAGTGAAGGAAAAATGACAGTTTTATGACGATTTATTTTTATAAATAATTACTTTTATTATTGATTTATATCATAAAAATAAAAACTCCGTGATGGAGTTTTCATTAGATTGTGAATTCTATTGCATTATTTCGCGTAAATATGACCACGGAAAGATGCCTTTATCATGTCCATCGCTGAAACAAATTTGAATGCCATAGCCTTGTGAATAAATGGCAGAAATAGCAATGTCGACTGGATATTGAATTTCCCATTGACGTAAACGATTGGAGCGACAAAATCCGCAAGGGCAGTTGGCTCTAAGTTGGGCATGACTTAAATCTTGTTGTTGTCCATCTTGCCAACTCAGCAATAAACGTTGTTGTTCTACATCGACTTTAATTTGTATGGGTTCAAGCGACATGCAGTTTCTCCTGAATCAATGCCAATCCAATACGGATGGATTTACGCACTTCTGGATCAGGATCTTCGGCATGTTGAAGTAAAATCACCTGCGCTTGTTCGCCGCCAATTTCCCCCAATGCAATAGCGACTTCTTTGCGTAGATTACTGATGTCATGTTGGAAATTTTCTGCCAATTTCGCAATCGCTGCATTCGATTGCAGCAAACCTAAACTGCGAGTCGCCGCAATTCGCACTTGCCAATAATTATCATCCAGTTGATGTAAAAGCGCCTGTTCCAATTCAGCTGTTTTTAATTTTCCAATGGTGAGGGCGGCTTCGACCCGTAGTTGCCATGCTTCTGCCGTAAGAGAACTACGCAAAGCTGATAATATTTCAGGACTCAGGTTTAGAGTTGCACCCAAACCACCTGTGGCAATGCGACGAATTTCAGCATCAGGATCATTTTGTGCAATCTCCGCCAAAGCCGAGAATCCTTGTTGTTTTTGCAACCAACTCAGCGTGCTGACAGCTTCTTTACGCACCAAGGCATTCGAGTGCTGTACATGCTGCAAAATATTGTCAAATAAACTTTCAGCACGTAATTCACGGATAGCCCGTAAAATTGAAGCGACCACAAAATCATCTTGCTGCTGTAAATAAGGTGCTAAATGCTGAGCAGATTCAGCATGTTTAATTTCACTTAAACTTTGTGATGCAGCTAAGCGAACATTTTCATGGGTATCGCTTAAAGCCTTTGCTAAGGTATTGAGCGATATCAAATCTTCCCAGCCTTCTAAACGTGCAGCTGCCAATTCACGGACTTTCGAGGCAGGATCATGCAGCACCGCATGATGCAACCAAGCCAATAACTCAGGCTGTTCTTCATCGGCAATATTCATAATTGCCACAAAGCGAATATTGTCATCCTCCTGATTCAGTTGAAGCAAATATTCAGCATAATCTTCATCAATATCAGAAAGGATTGGGTAATTTTGAGTCATTTTTAATCTTCCTAAACAGCAACTTTCTGATTTAAACCCAGTGGATTGAGTCGACTAAGTTCCGCTTGCGTGGCATGTTTTAATACTTGGATGCAATGTTTTTTGATTTGGGTAAATTCAGGTGAAGTCACTAAATCGACATGCCGAGGGCGGGCAAAATCCAGTTTGATTTCCTCAATAATTCGCCCTGGACGATGGCTCATGATCAGCACGCGATCGGCAAGAAACAAAGCTTCATCAATATCATGAGTGATAAACAGCACCGAGGTTTGAATGTTTTGCCAAATCTCTAACAGCAGTTCTTGCATTTTTAAACGCGTCTGTGCATCTAGCGCACCAAACGGTTCATCCATCAATAACACACGCGGTTGATTGATCAGCACGCGAGCGATTTCCACCCGTTGCTGCATACCACCTGAAAGCTCAGCAGGGTATTTATGTTCAAAGCCTTTCAGTCCAACCAATTCAATTAGGTTTTGCGCTTGTTGCACACGTTCTGCTTTAGCAACACCTTTCATTTTTTGACCAAAGCAGACATTTTCTAACACACTTTTCCATG
>DAOMAH010000014.1:0-15334 GCA_035426725.1 Acinetobacter sp. | reverse complement strand
ACTTCTAATCATTATTGCTTTCATTAATTTCCCCTTTTTAAACCACGATTATGTAATTGATCGCTGTTTAGAGTAAAGTATGAATTCATCTAGTACGTCAATTAATGTCGTTAGGTTTAACAAAGAATATTGGATAAGACAAACCCTGATTGGCTTTAGGAAGCTTTTGTTACTGAACGAAAAATTGAGACATGGAAATTTGATCCCTCATTAAAATTGAGTTTGTAATTTATGATTAGATATGTAGCTATAATATTTTTATTTCTATCAGGTATAGGTGGATATACAATTGATAAGTTTGGTCAAGATTTATGTATAAATGAATATATTGCTATAGGAACGATTACCTATTTTAAAGAGCTAAATGGAGTCTCGGCGAATGACCCATCTATGCTAGGGATGTGTGGTCTATTATCTACAATCTTTTCAGCTGTTTTAATTTTTATAAAAAACAAATACTTATATTCTGTTGTTGCATTGTTATTATTGTGTTTAGAACTGATCTTACTAAATATGATGGAAACAGTATCTTATAAGGAAATTGTTTATGATTCGATTACACAATGTTCTAATTATTCAGCACTAGGATGGATTGTTTTTCAAATCATCTTCTTTATTCTAAGTGGTTTTTATATTTTTAAAAATAAGTAATATCTCGTTTCAAATTGCTTTTTATTTATATAGGGTTTTTATGAGAAATTTTATTTATAAATTTCTTCTACATACTAAACCCTGTAAGCCATTTCCTCCACCAATTCCAGTCAATCACACATTTTCAGAACCAACCGAATCACCTAATATCAACTCATCAGGAACAGGACGTTCCAAAACATAAAACAAAAATCATAAGTTTAGGCATCAAGTGAGATACGACAGGCGTTGTATCTAGTGAAAGGATACGAAAAAGCCCGACAGGACGTCGGGCTTTTTTACATTCAGCAGAACGTTAAAACTTATTCCATCATCCGATACAAACGCTCTTTCGGGAACACCGCAGTAAAGGTCGAACCTGCATTTTCCTTAGAAGTAATTTCTAAATGCGCGCCATGCTGCATTAACACATGCTTCACAATTGCCAAACCTAAACCCGTACCGCCTGTTTGCCGACTGCGCGCGCTATCCACCCGATAAAAACGTTCTGTCAAACGCGGTAAATGTTTTGGGTCAATGCCAATCCCATTATCCTGAACCGTGAAATAAGCATGATCACCATCTTCATGCCAACCAATCGTAATAATGCCACCTTTGGGCGTGTATTTAATCGCATTGGTAATCAAATTACTAAACGCACTGGCGATTTCCATATCCGAACCAATCAAATCACAGTGACTATCAATATCTAAATTTAAGGTATGACCATAATCCAAGTTATAGGCACGCGCATCGTCAAAGATTTGATTCATTAAATTGGGCATTTCAATAATCTGATTTTTCGCCACTTTTTTATTATTTTCGAGATTAGATAATAGCAATAAATCATTCACCAACGCATTCATCCGCTTGGTTTGCGACTGCATTTGGGTAAAGGCACGTTTCCAACGTGGGGTGATATCATCTTGATCAATAAACGTTTCGATATAACCACTGAGTACGGTCAAAGGCGTGCGTAATTCATGCGAAATATTATCGACAAAATCCTTCCGCATTTCCTCGAGATTATGCATACGGGTAATGTCATACCCCACCAACAGGCGACTTTCACCACCAAAACGGGTTAATTTAACCTGTACATAATGCTCAATATCCATTTGTACCTGTAGGCGAATGCCATCAGGTGCTTGGTCGATATTATTAAAATATTCAATAAAGCTCGGCTGCCGCAAAATCGACAATAAATTGCGACCACGGTCTGAGGGATTAATCGCTAACAACTTTTCCGCTGCGGGATTCCACCATTCAATTTGATGTTGATCATCAATCAAAACCACGGCTTCGGCTAGTGCGACTAAAGACGATTGTGCACGATCAATCAGCCCAACCATTTCGGCTTGTACAATTCGCTCTTGACGCTGCGCTCGATAGACGTTGAACAGTAACGCCCCCCAAATGCCATGCAAATTGGGTGGAGCATCGTAAGGACGGTTTGAAATCCAGTCATTGACCAAAAATAATGAATAGAGTTGTAGCGCGAAAAACAGCAAGAACGCGACAAAAACACAACTCCAAAAGTAGCCCACCCCAAACCCGATAAAGCTGGCAATCAGTAAGAAAAATATCAACAATCTTAAATCTTGCTTGGCAAATTTCCATAAACTGCTATAGCGAAAATGCTGGTGTCCGCGTGCAAGCTCAGGGACGGGGTAGGGTTCATACATAAAGGGAGTTTAACCTGCTGCTAAGTCAGCGCGTGTAGAGAAACGATAGCCTGTTCCGCGTACCGTTTGTACAAAACGATCGACCCCAAAAGGCTCAAGCACTTTGCGTAAACGACGAATATGCACATCAATGGTTCGGTCTTCAATGTAAACATTGCCGCCCCACACTTGGTCAAGCAATTGCGCCCGGGTATAGGCACGTTCTGGATGGGTCATAAAGAAAGCCAATAAACGATATTCTGTTGGGCCCATTTCTAAAATACTATTGCCAAAACTGATGCGTTGACTTACAGGGTCAAGCATTAAGCCATTGGCATCAATCACTTTTTCTCCACTTAACGCATTGGCGCGACGCAAAACCGCTTTAATGCGCGACACTAACTCACGGGTCGAAAAAGGCTTGGTCATATAGTCGTCTGCACCTGCATCCAGACCTTGCACTTTATGATCTTCTTCGCCACGTGCTGTAAGCATAATCACGGGGATTTCTGCCAAATTTTCATCGCGTTTGAGGCGACGGCATAAATCAACCCCACTGACTCCGCCTGGTAGCATCCAGTCAAGTAAGATCAGTGATGGACGTTGATCGACAATAATTTGATGGGCTTGTTTCGCGTCTTCCGCTTGTAAGCATTGGAAGCCAGCCATATCTAAAGAGGTATGGATCATTTCACGAATCGGAAGTTCATCGTCGACAATTAAAATATAGTCATCTTTCACAGCGCAATATCCTTGAATTTGTAACGGTGAACCGTTTTGTTGTTATGACAGGCTTATTACAAAGATTAATTATGACAATATCATTGCAATCGTAGAGATAAAGTCGAATTTAACAATAGATTATGACAGTGGTGGGGCAGTACCATGACCGAATAATGACAAGGTGTGCCTTATAAATCAAACAAATTCATTTGTTTAACCTTTGGCTAGTTTAGCAGCTTTGATTGTCACAAAACTGTAAAAAATTTTTAAGTTTTTTGTGCGGTACTTTGAATGAATGATAAAAACGCCGCAGCACAAGCCTGTAAAACCTCATCCAAAGGTTGTTTGAAACCACCTGTGACCCAGCGAATAATAATATGGGTGACATAGCCATTTAAGCCAGTGGCAATGAGTGAGGTTTCTTCATTGTTGCCGTGGTCAGCATGGGGCATGGTTAAGCGCATAAAACCTTGAATAATACGGTCGAATTGCAGCAAGGTTTCTTGAATGGTCGCTTGATTATGTAAGTCTTGCACCAACATTGCATCGATATAAATAATTCGTGCCATGCGAGGGTCATCTTTAATCGCGCTGAGTAGCGCGGATAAACCTGCAATCACCATATTTTTTGGTTCTGGGGCGGCTAACATTACCGCTTGAGCCAAGCAATGCTGCATATCGCCAATCATTTTTAAAAAAACGATTTGGAACAATTCTTCGCTTTTTTTAAAAGATTCATAGAAATAGCGTTCAGTGAGTTTGGCTTCGTTGCAGACATCTTTCACGGTTACCGAGAAGAAACCTTGGGTGCCGTAAGTGGCAATGCCCGCTTCAATCAACTTCTCACGGCGTGCCTGTTTGCGCTCTGTTAAAGACAGCCCTTTGAATTGGCGTTCTTTGACGCTGGTCTTATTTTTTTGAGCTGTGATCTCTTCTTGTACTGCCATTGGAAAAAACCGTTCCTTAAAAATATCAAAGCTCATGCGAGCAAAAATCAAAATAATAATGACAATTTAGCAGAAAATGACATTGACAATGCAGATTGTCAAAATTATATTGAAACTGAAGGTCCCGTGAAGTTCTCGGCGAATCTGTGTATTTCATAGACAATATAAGGATGGAACATGAAAAATTTTAACAATAAAGTCGCAGCCATTACTGGGGCGGGGTCTGGAATTGGACAGCAACTGGCTATTTTATTGGCACATCAAGGCTGTCATTTGTCTTTGAGTGATATCAATGCACAAGGTTTGGCGCGTACGACAGAATTATTAAGCAATTGTCCTGTGAAGGTCACAACGCAAGTGTTAGATGTGTCGAATCGTGAAGCTGTGAAAAATTGGGCAGCGGCGACGGTCAAAGATCATGGCTCGGTGAATCTAATTTTCAACAATGCAGGCGTGGCTTTGGGTTCGACCGTAGAAGGTGCGAGTTATGAAGACTTAGAATGGATTGTCGGCATTAATTTCTGGGGTGTGGTGTATGGCACTAAAGAGTTTTTGCCGTTCATTAAGCAAAGTAAAGATGGTCATATCATCAACATCTCCAGTATTTTTGGTTTAACTTCACAGCCAACGCAGTCGGCGTATAACGCAACGAAATTCGCAGTTCGTGGTTTTACCGAATCATTGCGTCAAGAATTGGACATTGAGAAAAGTGGCGTGAGTTCACTTTGTGTTCACCCCGGTGGTATTCGTACCAATATTGCCAAAGCCGCTAAAATGAATGACAGCCTGAAAACTTTAGGGATGGATCCTGCCAAGTCAAGCCAACAGTTTGATAAGCTTTTACGCACACCGCCAGAAGAAGCGGCACGTCAAATTTTAAATGCAGTCTTGAAAGATAAGCGTCGTTTGCTCATTGGAACAGATGCACGCCTTGTTGATGCATTTCAACGTCTGTTCCCAACGGGTTATCAGCGTTTGTCGCTGCTTGCGACCAAAGTGATGAAATAATTTTTATTCTCTATCCCACAAGAAAATCATGCTTTGGCATGATTTTCTTGTTTTAGTTCGTTCGAACCCTCGCGGTTAGAGAGAAGTTTAAATCAAAATTTTAATCTTCGATTTTTTCCAAACAAATTGATAATACAACGCTTGAAATACGCACAGGCTCACAAAAGCCAGCGCATACGCCATCCAAATACCAGTTAAACCCCAAAGCGTGCTAAACCAATAGGCGCAAGGGATTTCGATTAAAAGAATAGTTAAAATATTAATCAACATGGGCACAGTCACAGTGCCGCTGGCTCGCATAATCGCAGCAAAAATGGCACTGGCACCGAAAAATAGAATCGACCATAGCACAATGAACAATAGTTGCTGACCCAATTCAATGACGCTGTGATCGGTAATAAATAACGCCATTAAATACTTAGAAAATAAGTACGCCAATGCTATCAGACTGCCTGTAAATAGAATATTCATACTCAACGCCGTGCGCGTAACTTTTGCCAGTAAATCAGGTTTACCTGCGCCAATCGCTTGCGCGGCAAAAATGGATGCGGCAATTGAAATTGACATGGCAGGGAACTGAATATAATTCAGCACTTGATTGACCGCACCGTATGCCGCCGTGGCATGTGCCCCATAACGGTTGACCAAACCAATAATGACCAAACCTGCTAAAGAGGTGGTGACCATTTGTATGCCTGTGGGAATGCCTAATTTTAAAATGATTTTGCTTAGGTCGGCATCGTAGCGAACATGCTGTAACAGTCGGGCATCTAACTTTAAGGGATGATTTTTATGGTGCAGATAAAACGCTAAGAAAATCAGCACGGCTGCGTAGCCTAAAATCGTGGCAATTGCAGGGGCAATAATGCCCAAAGCAGGAAAGCCGAAATAACCTTTGAGTAAAATTGGGGTGACAATTAAACCAATTACACTGGTTAAACCCAATGCAATCAATGGTGTGACACTATCGCCAACGCCACGCAAAATCGAGGTATACACGATATAGACAAAGAGCAATGGACTTCCTGCCAGCATCCATCGTACATAGGGCAAGGATAAGTGCATAACTTTTGGATCAATGCCGAGTAAATTTAGGATATTCGGAGCAAAAACAAAACCTAAAATGGCAATAATTGTCCCGCCAATCAAAGTCATAAATAAGGTTGAACCAATCACGGAACGAACTTTTTCGATGTTCTGCGCGCCCCAAGCTTGCCCAACTAAGACGGTTGTACCTGCTGAAATTCCAATCACAAAAGCCAGTAAAAAAAACAGAATTGGAAAAAACACTGCGACGGCTGCAATTGCCTCAACTCCCATCATCTGACCGACAAAAATGGTGTTAATGGTGCCTGAGAGGTTCTGCAAAATATTGGTGGCAATGAGTGGCACTAGAAAAACAAAGAACGTTTTCCATAAATTGGGTTGCATCACCAAAGGTAAACGAGATGCCATTCAGATTCCTTAACATTTTAGCCAGCAACGCAAATACTCTGTTTCAACTTAACATAAGCTGTGTCGATGTCATGGGGCTTCGGGTGATTTTTTGTTGATTAACATTGCAGCAGAATTTCGCCTGCACGCGTTAAAGTTTGGTCAGTTTTGGCAAAGCAAAAGCGAATTAAACGCAAATCGCTAGGCGGCTTTTGGTAAAATACAGAAATTGGAATCGCCACGATTTTATGTTGTTCAGCCAAGAAATGGCACATCTCAATATCGTTCAGGTCGGAACGAATTGCACGGTAATCCAGCGTTTGAAAATAAGTGCCTTGCGATGGTGTGAATTTAAACCGTGACTGTTGAATTTGCTGATTAAACAAATCACGCTTGCGTTGATAAAAATCAGACAATTGTTGAATATGTTCAGGATGTTGCTGCATGTAGTTGGCGAGCGCAATTTGGCAAGGCGTAGTGCCGCAGAAATTGGCAAATTGATACACTTGGCGAAATAAACGCATCAGGTTGGTAGAAGCCACGCAATAACCTGTTTTCCAGCCAGTGACATGAAACGTTTTTCCAAAAGAACCAATCACATAACTACGATCTTTTAGTTCCGGAAATTGCAGCGCACTATAGTGTTGTTGTCCATCAAACACCAAATGTTCATAAACTTCATCAGACAACACTACAATATTTTTATCTTTTATCAATTCAATCAGTTGTCGCCAATCCTGTTCTGACCAAATTGCTCCTGTAGGATTATGCGGCGTATTGACAATTATCATACGTGTTTTGGCCGTAATGTGATCTTTGACCTTTTGCCAATCGACCTGAAAAGAAGGTGCTTCTAAATTGATATGAATGGATTTTCCACCTGCCAGGTGTACTGCAGGGGCATAGCTGTCATAGCTTGGGTCAAAAATGATGACTTCATCATCAGCATGAATACAGGCTTGAATCACGCAGAAAATCGCCACAGTTGCACCCGATGTGATAGTAATTTCAGCGTGCGGATCAAGGGTAAGTCGATCACGTTGCAGAAATTGTTGAGCCATTTGTTCGCGTAATGCAAGCACACCATCACCCGCAGGATACTGATTGTAACCCTCAAAGGTTGCTTGGCTCAGGGCTTCAAGTAAGGCAGTTGGTGCAGGGAAATCTGGAAAACCTTGTGATAAATTTAGGGCATTTAGGCGATGTGCGAGTTCAGTCATGACGCTAAAAATGGTCACACCTTGGCTAGGAAGTTTGGACTGAAGCTGCAACATTGGATGTCCTGATTAAAAATGATTGTTATATATTCTTTAAATTAACATAAGAATTTAAAAATGATGATTAGCTATCGAGCAAGGCGGCATGGATGCCGCCTGTTGGACTGCCTTGCGCTGCTTTCAAAGCGGTGCTTTCAAATTACTCAGAATGTACCGTCAGTCCAACAAATGGTTTTGCCTACTTTTCCCAAAATGAGAAACAAAGTTTCGTAAGATAGGTCGAGCCGACGGCTTATCCTATTGTTGGATGAGAATGAAGTAAGACACCGATATAACTGAAAAAGTTCTTATAGAACATTTTCAACAATGGCACGAATCACACCGAGGGCTAATCCAATAAATGCCCCAACAATCACGCCGTTGACGCGGATCATGTGTAAATCGCCGCCCACTTCACTTTCGATTTTGGCAATCATTTCGCGTGAGTCCCATTCGTGAATGCGCTCACTAATATAACGAATGATTTTATCGCTATATTGTTCACTGAAATTGGTCGCCAAACCGACCATTTTTTCATTCAAGACTTGGCGAACATTTTCGTTCTGCATCAAGCTTTCGCCCAGTTGCTGAATGGCGATTTGTAAGTTGGCAGCGATTCCTGAATCGGGTTGTTCTAAATCGGTTTTGATTGCATCGCATAAAATTGCAACTGCACCACTAATAAAATTGAGGACTTGCGGACTATCTAATAACGCATTTTTGCCATCATTCAAGCGTAGGCTGGCATTACTTTCGGCATTGGCGAGTTCCAACATCAACCAGTGCGTATTGCTTTCAATGTCTTGGCGCCAAGGATGTTCAGGGTTGGCTAACATTGATTCCACTTTTTCAATCATTGAATCAATGGTACGTTGTTGCACATCAATACCAATCCAACTAGCACCTTTGGCGAGTTTCCACACCCCCAATTCTTTAAATAAATTGCCTGATAATTCACGGACTTGTTCAGGGTGCGATACCATCCATTCATGTGCGAGATCAAGCCCACGTTGTAAGACATCTTGATGGAAATCATTTTCTAAAACAGCACGTAACATTTCGCTGGCGAGGTTATTGATTTTGGTGCTGCGAACCCATTGCACGCTATTATTTTGCACAAAATTAGAAATTTGGTCTTGGCTGACAAATTCAAATATTTTCGGCACAGTGTGCTGAATCATTTGCACCACTTGTTTATTGTTTTTAGGATTGGCTAACCAATCACCGACTGCCAAACTGATATCGACATTTTGTAAGCTGCGTTGCACAATTTGCGGTGATAAGAAATTCTCTTGTACAAAACGCCCCATCGATTCTGCGATACGTGCCTTATTGCGTGGAATAATTTCGGTATGATCGCGCAGCAATTTCGGTAAAGGCATTTTCCCAAACGGATTGCGGAATAGTACGGTCACGGCATACCAGTCTGCCAAACCACCGACCACGCCTGCTTCAGCACCCAACATAAAAATATGAATGATCCATTTATATTCAGGGAGAAAATGCGCCGTGATCATTAAAACAACCCACGCCACAACCGCCATGATTAACGCTAGCATCGCAAAAGTTTTACTTCTTTGCAGGCTAGGCACATGGATTTCTTCGGCTGAACTCATTTAAACATCCTTCAAATTATTTTTTTGGTGAAGCGGAGGCGGATGGCTGCAACACTTGTCCTGTCGCACTTAGACCATATTTTTTGCCTAATGATTGCAAAATCAATTGTGCATCAAAAGCTTCGGGTGACTGCTGTTGATTTTGAAAACACTCAATAGTATAAGAGATTTCAATCGGATCAAGATTGACCACTTGTGGCATATCATAAAATGAATTTGACCAAAAAGCAGGATAACGTCTTGAATATCCAAACGGATAATACGCAGGTGAGGGGTAAATGACCGCTTGGCGTGGAGTTTTATGCCGAGCATTGCTTGGATCATCTCGCACTGTGAAATATCGGAAACCTTGTTGCAGTGTGGTTTGCGCAGCTTTTAACAAGGTGATTTCTTCTGCTGTTCCATAATTGAACTGATTTCCCGCTTGAAAACTGACCCGAAAAATTTGCTTATTTAATGGATAAGCGGTGAATTGACCCAGTTGATCAAAGGTTTTAGGTTTCGATGCAAGACTGGCGCATCCACCTAGAACCAAGACCAATCCTAAAGTTGAGCATATCGATAAAGCTTTCATGGGGCAGCCCTCTCATTCACGGTGGCAATCAATCGACTTAGAAACTGCTGTTCGGTTGGGTTAAAAATTCAATTTCTTCAGGTGTCGAATGACGATTTAATATGGTGTTGCGGTGCGGATAACGCCCAAAACGATCAATAATCAGTTTATGTTTTTTCTCAAAACTTAAATTCATTTCATTGCCTAAACGTTGGAATAGTTTCAGTGCAAATTCATGAATGAGTTGCGATTCACTATGCATAAAAGGCATATATAAAAATGAACGTTGATCTGGGTTGAGTTGCATATCGAGCTGTAAGCTAATGGCTTCCTGTGCCAAAACCAATGCCATGCTGTCATAGGCAAAGGCTGGCGCTTGATCACGATATAAATTGCGAGAGAATTGATCCAACACAATAATTTCAGCTAAACGACCTTCCGCCGTTTTACGCCATGACCAAAGTTCTGACTGTACGGCTTGTTGATGGAGGATCGCAAAGCGCTGTTGAATTTTGGCATCAAACTCATCACTCTTTGCAAACCAAAGTGAGCGATGATCAGCATCGAACCAAAAATCGAGAATGTCTTGTGCTTGCATAACGGTTTCCAGTAGACCTTTATGTATCAATAAAATCACAATTCGAATGTGTCTTATGTAATAAGATTGTGATAAAAATTACTAAACTAAATCAGATGACTAGATCATACTTGTCGTTATAATCGGTGAAGCTGTTACCACGGTTTGGGTCAGCAGATTTTAAACAAGCGAGCTATACTTTATGAAGCAACCTAGCACCTTATCTGCCTCGGTGATTCCCACTTGGGTCGATGCCTCGCTATTTAAAGGAATGTTACGTGGAATAGAGCGCGAAAGTTTGCGCATGCAAAGCAATGGATTTCTATCACAAAAAAATCATCCCAAAGCATTGGGTTCGGCACTGACACATCCGCATATCACCACTGACTATGCTGAAGCGTTGATGGAATTTATCACCACACCGCACGGTAGTATTGAAGCAGCGTTGAATGAACTTCGCGATATTCATACGGTGGTGCATCAACAACTGGAAGATGGCGAGCGATTATGGCCGCTGTCGATGCCCTGTATGTTGGATGATAATGAAGAAAATATTCGATTAGCACAGTACGGTACATCCAATATTGGTCGCTTTAAAACCTTGTATCGTCATGGTTTAGGGGTGCGTTACGGTCGCCGTATGCAGACCATTTCAGGCGTACACTATAATTTATCTTTTCCAGATCAGTTATTTGAAGCCTTACAACAACATGAATCGAATCAACAATTAAAGCAACTCAGCTTGCAAGATTATCGTAGCCATCGTTATTTCGGCCTGATTCGTAATTTTATTCGTTTAACGCCGTTGGTGATGTATTTACTTGGTGCAAGTCCGTCAGTCTGTCGTTGTTTCTTAACAGGTCGAGAGCATCATTTATTGCCCTTGGTCAAAGGAACATTATATTTGCCTGAAGCGACCGCTTTGCGTATGGGGCGTTTGGGCTATCAGAACTCGGCACAAAAGCAACTGGGTATTTATTACAACGACTTGAACAGTTATCTGCAAGGCTTACAAAAAGCGGTGCATACGCCGTATCCACAGTTTAGCGATTTAGGCTTGGATAATGCGGCAGGCGAACCTATTCAAATTAATGACCATGTACTGCAAATTGAAAATGAGTACTACAGTTTAGTGCGTCCGAAGCAAGTGCCTGAAGCGGGCGAAACACCATCGCAAGCTTTACAGAATCGTGGTGTCGGCTATGTCGAATTACGTGCCGTCGATGTGAATCCTTATAGTCCCATTGGTATTGATGAAACCACAGCTGGCTTTTTAGAAAGTTTGGCTTTGTATTGTTTATTGAATGAAAGTCCAGATTTATGGGCAGATGAACAAGAACAAATTGAACGTAATCAAACCGAAGTGGTGAATCGCGGACGTGCAGTAAATGCGCAAATTGAGGCAGATGGAAGCACGCACGCGCTACAAGATTGGGTACAACAACATTTAAAAGGGGTAGATGACTGCGCTGCAATACTCGATCAAATGCAGCACAGTGCATTGTATCAACAGTCAGTCCAAGTCATGCAGCAACGTCTTGACCATGTGGACAATACGCTTTCAGCGCATGTCATCTCAGATACTTTAGAACATGGCGGAACGTGGAATTTTGGCAGTATCATGGCGCAGCAACATGCACAGTACTATGCTGCGCATCCGTTATCGAATGATCGAAAAGATTATTTTGAACAGCTGGCACAGTCGTCTTTGTACAAACAGCAACAACTTGAACAAGATCATGCGCTTAGCTTTGAAGAATATTTAGCGCAATATCGTTAAAAAATAAGAGGACTTTCCATGCAATGGAATTACCGTATCGTCAGTGCTGTGTTGGTACTGACCAGTATTATTGGACTTTCATTTGCTCTGTACTTGGAGCATGTGCAAGGTTTAGACCCATGTCCATTGTGTATTTTTCAGCGCGTCGGTTTAATCGCCATGGGCTTAATTGCACTCATCGCCTTTATTCATAACCCAATTTCAAATGCATTCAAACGCAGTTATGCCTTCTTAGCGACCCTTGCAATTGGTTGGTCGGTTGGTGTGGCAGCACGTCATGTTTGGTTGCAGCATTTACCACCAGATCAAGTCCCAAGCTGTGGTCCTGGCTTAAACTATTTGGTTGATGCATTGCCATTTAATGCCGTGTTAAAAGAAGTGCTGTCAGGTTCAGGTGAATGCGCGGTCATTGATTGGACTTTTTTAGGACAATCTTTACCTTTCTGGTCTTTGCTTTATTTCGCT
Organism: Acinetobacter sp.; assembly: GCA_035426725.1. Classification (GTDB taxonomy): domain Bacteria; phylum Pseudomonadota; class Gammaproteobacteria; order Pseudomonadales; family Moraxellaceae; genus Acinetobacter. Next base: position 2,681 of record DAOMAH010000014.1, on the reverse strand, counting down.
TTAATTTTATTGATTTGCCTTTGGCAGTTGTTTAGACCGTATGCATTGGCGAAAAAATAATAAAAGATCTGAACTTATGACGAACAACCCTCGATAGATTGCATTCGCCGAGGGTTTTATTTTGTCACCATAAAACAAAAAATGTAATTATTTACCCAAAATGGTCATTTTCTTATAGACAGATGGTTCTGTTTTTAATAAAGTTCAGCCGATTTTCATAAAATTTGATTATAAAAAATGCTTTTTAATATATTAAATGTATTAGAAAAAATAGGACTAAGTGCACAAAAACGTGCCATTCACGTACAATTTTCTAATGAATTACTCAACAACCAAATTTTCTTACAACGCATTGAAGGGAAGCATCAGCTCAATGTAGGGCTTGAAGCGGAGCTTATTTGTCTATCGACCAATGCGCATATTCCACTGAAACAATTCATTGGTGTGCAGGTTGCGGTCGATCAAGTGACCGATTCAGGTCAACTATTTCGTACCACAGGCATTATTACAGAAGCCAGTTATGGACAAAGTGATGGTTCATTAACACTGTATAAATTGACCATTAAGGATGCGACAAACTTATGGCATAAACGCCGTAATAGTCGTGTTTTTATGAATAAAAATGTCATAGAAATTACTGAAGTTTTATTCAAAGAATGGCAAGAAAAAAGTCCACTTTTTGCGGCAAGTTTAAGCTTAGATTTAAATGGGCTGAGTCAAAACTATGACATTCGTCCTTTTACAATGCAGCATAATGAATCTGATTATGACTTTCTGACACGGTTATGGCGCAGTGAAGGAGTGAGTTGGCTGATTGATGAAGCGGAACTGATTGTTCCACATTTCACCCTGCCAGTTCAGCCGCAAAGGCTAAGATTAATTGATGACAATAGCCAGTATCAAGCTTTAGCGCGCCGCAGTATTCGCTTTCACCGCAGTAGTGCCACAGAACAACAAGACAGTATTACGGGTTTTGTGGCGGTACGTAGTTTGCAACCGACAGCAGTACATGTGCAACGCTGGCAGCCTGATGTTTTAACGCAGGAAGAAGGCGCAGGTTCGGTTGTTACCACGCATACCCATTCAGAAAATTACGATTCTGCAAGTTTGAGTCTAGAGCAAGCATGGCATGTGAGTCCTGCATGGATGCAAGACTTGAAAGGCGAAGATCAAGCAACGGCTTCCGCAAACACTCAGCTTAATAAGCTCAATCAACAACTGAATGATTCATATGCAAATCAGGCTAAATATTTTAATGCTTATAGCAGTGTCCGTGATGCGCAAGTTGGCTATTGGTTTCGTTTGCAAGAGCATCCAGAAATTAATCAGCATGAAGGTGCCGATCAGGAATTTTTGATCACAGCGAAAACATTCTATAACCAAAATAATTTACCCAAAGATTTGCAACAACAAGTCAGCCAACTGGTCACCCAAAGCCATTGGGAGCAGCATGGTTATGACGATATAGAACGTCAAGGCAATAAACTGACTTTGATTCGCCGTCATATTAAAACGGTTCCTGAATACCATCCAGAGCAGCACCGACCAGCGGCTTACCCGCAACGTGCAAAGGTTGTTGGGCCAGAGGGCGAAAGCATTCATGTGGATGAATGGGGAAGAATCAAAGTACGGTTCCTATTTACCAGAACTGATGATCATGGACACGATGGTGGTGCTGGCAGCAACGACAATGATACTGATTCGGCATGGGTCGATGTCCTGACCCCTTGGGCGGGGGAAGGCTACGGGGCACGTTTCCTGCCACGCATTGGTGAGGTGGTTGTTATCGACTTTTTTGATGGCAATATTGATCGTCCATTTATTATTGGTCGTATTCATGAAGCGCAACGCTCTCCGACCAAGTTTGATATTAAAGGTCAATTGCCTGGTACCAAAAAGCTGAGTGGTATTCGCAGCCAAGAAGTCAGTGGCAGTGGTTTTAACCAATTAAGATTTGATGATACGACGGGGCAAATTAGTACCCAGTTACAAAGTAGCCATGCCGCAACCCAACTGAATTTAGGCAATCTCAGCCATCCTAAAGAGCAAGCAATCAGCAATGGTCGTGGTGAAGGTTTTGAATTAAGAACCGATGCTTGGGGTGCTGTACGTGCGGGCAAAGGCATGCTCATCAGTACCTATGCGCAAGAACAAGCCATTGCAGATCATTTAGAAGCAGCTCAAGCGCAATCCTTACTTTCACAAGGTTATGAAAGCATGAAAATGCTGAGCGAAATTGCGACCAAACAACAAACAGATGCGCTGAATGTGATTAGCCGTTTACCTAAGCTGATTCAGTCACTGGAGTTAAAAACGACGGGACAGGCATTAAATAGCACGCTGAATTTATTTAAAGAGGGGATGACAAACGATCCACTTCATGCATTGAAAGATTGTGGGGGCTTTATCCAAGATATTGGCGCATTGGGAGGAAATGCAACAAGTATCGCCGATGAGTTTAATGCCTTCTTTACCGATGCCAAAGATGCGGTAGCCAATTTAAAAGAGTTTATTGAAAACGTTGAAACGCATGGGGCGGATATTGTTAAAGGTAAACTTGCAAACATTAAAGATAAGATTCATCAAAATCCATTTGAAAGCATTCAAGAAGTTGGAAAGGTCTTGGCAAATGTTGATATTAAAGACTTTGATTTAATGAGCACATGTGGAACTTTTAGCAA
>DAOMAH010000013.1:0-15981 GCA_035426725.1 Acinetobacter sp. | reverse complement strand
GTTCACCGACAATATCGCCGCCACGAATGGTTTCGAAACCAATGGTTTGACGATCACGTGGGCCTGTGTAGCCTTCACGACCATAGACTGCAACTTCTTTTAAGTTGCGCCCTAAAGTATCGGCAACTGCCTCACCCATCATTAACGCTGTGCCTGATGGAGCATCAACTTTATGACGATGATGCGCTTCAATAATTTCAATATCGACCGTATCACCAAACACTTTAGCAGCCAGTTCCAATAGTTTAATCGAAACATTCACACCGACAGAGTAATTCGCTGCATACACCACAGGCGTTTGCGTTGCAGTTTCATCTAAATAAGCTTTTTGTTGATCATTCATACCTGTCGTACCAATGACGATTGCCACGCCTGCTTCACGGCATAATTTCAGGTGCTGTTCTGTGGCTGCGGGTGCAGTAAAGTCAATCACCACGTCACAGTCTTTTAATACTTCACTCAAACTCCCCACGATTTTGACGCCATTGCGACCAATGCCTGCAAGTTCGCCTGCATCTGCACCGACTAAACTGCTTTCAGGACGCTCAATTGCGGCTGCAAGCGTATAACCTGCTTCTTTTACCGCTTGAATTAAGATACGCCCCATGCGTCCGCCTGCACCCAAGACTGCAATACGTGGAGAAGTTGACATGATTTTTTCCAATTTTTTACTTAAACAATGGCACTACTATAGCAAAACTCTGTGCCTAGACTTAAAAATTCCATAAAAAAACCTGCCGTAGCAGGTTTTCTCCAACAACTGACTTAGTCAAATAAACGATCAAAGAACGATTTTTTCTTCGGCGTTGACGCATGCCCGTCACCATCAAAAGACGTTTGTAATTCTTTTAATAGCTCACGCTGGCGACTGTTCAAGTTCACAGGTGTTTCAACCACGATACGACAGAGCAAATCACCGATCATACTGCTGCGTACTGGGCGTACACCTTTGCCGCGTAAACGGAACAATTTGCCTGTTTGCGTACCTTCTGGAATTTTTAAGCTGACGCGACCTTCGAGCGTCGGAATTTCAATATCTTTACCCAAAGCAGCATCAGCAATGCTCACAGGCACATCCATATACAAGTCTGCGCCATCACGTTGGAATATGTCGTGCTCACGCACCACGACTTCTACATATAAATCGCCTGCTTGGCCGCCACGAATCGCTTCACCTTTACCAGTTAAGCGTACACGATCACCATTGTCCACTCCTGCTGGAATGGTCACTTCAAGGGTTTGTTGACGGTCAGCTACGCCTGAACCATGACAGCTCTTGCATGGATTTTTAATAATTTTGCCTTGACCACGGCAGGTACTACACGTCTGCTGTACCGAAAAGAAGCCTTGTTGCATACGCACTTGACCTGCACCCTGACAGGTTTTACAGGTTTCGACATCATTCGGGTTTTTAGAACCTTTACCGTCACAGGTTTCACACGGCGCAGGCGCAGTAAATGTAATGGTCTTTTTTACGCCCTTGACTGCTTCTTCAAGACTCAGTTCCATCACATAACGTAGGTCTGAACCTCGGCGTTGCCGTTGCTGTTGACGACCACCGCCGCCAAATGCTCCACCAAAAATATCGCCAAATTGGCTAAAAATATCTTCTGCGCTAAATCCGCCACCAAAACCACCGCCACCGCCATAACCGCCTTCAAAAGCGCTGTGTCCTGCACGATCATACATGCTGCGCTTTTCGCCATCAGACAGTATTTCATACGCTTCTGCGGCTTCTTTGAATTTGTCTTCTGCTTCAACATTATCAGGGTTACGGTCTGGATGAAATTTCATCGCCAATTTACGATAGGCTTTTTTGATCTCATCATCACTTGCGGTTTTTGAAACGCCTAAAACCTCATAATAATCACGTTTAGCCATGGTTGGCGATGCTCCCACACGGAATAAATTCTAACTTTACAAAAAACAAAAAGGCTCTGCTGACTTTCAATTATAAAGTCAGCAGAGCCTTTATTGGGGCGATATAATTTATTTACAAGGTTAAGCTTAGAAAAAAGCGATGAAATTAGTAAACAGCTTTATTTCTAAAGTATTTAGCAACGCCATTGAACCATGCATTCAATAAAAATAGCCACGCAACCGCTGAAAAAACCACTCCTGCGACCGTCATGGCAGTCACCCATTGGGCACTGTTCCACGCAACAAAGAACAACGGAATAAACCACAAAGCAGCAAAAGATGCCATTACAACAAATAGCAATACATTACGCATAATCCAGAGGGCATGCGCATGAAGCCAAACTTCGGTATCATCGACAATCGCAACCTTACGCGCCAATAAATAAGCGATTGCGGCAAACACAATTGTTAATAATCCAAAAAACATGAATATGTAAGCAATCGCTATATAGCGACGATGTTGCTCAATATTGCCTTGCCCCATGCTCTATATCACCTCATTCATTGCATTATGCCAAGTACGTCATGCAATGAAATTGTCATTTCATTAATCTGTAAATATAGATGCTACTATATTGAAGTTTTTAATATTTCGCACCTCTATTCACAAAAAAATAATTCTAACTTGTTTGTGGTTTTTTCACCTTGAACCATGCCGTATAGAGTGCAGGCAAGAAAAATAACGTCAGTAAGGTGGCTACAATCAAACCGCCCATAATCGCGACCGCCATCGGACCAAAGAAAATACTGCGCGATAAAGGAATCATAGCGAGTACCGCAGCCAAAGCAGTTAAGACAATCGGGCGGAAACGGCGCATGGTGGCATCAATCACTGCATTCCATGCAGCCTGCCCTGACAGAATATCTTGCTCAATCTGATCAATTAAAATCAGTGAGTTCCGCATAATCATGCCCGACAAGGCAATTGTTCCTAACATCGCCACAAAACCAAACGGCTTATTGAACAATAATAAAAATGCGACCACGCCAATTAACCCTAAAGGCGCAGTTAATAATACGATGGTGGCACGTGACATACTGCGCAGTTGAATCATCAATAACGTCATGACTACGGCAAGGAATAATGGCATTCCCGCATTTACTGAATTTTGACCTTTGGCCGACTCTTCAACCGTACCGCCTACATCAAGTAAATAGCCACTCGGTAGGTCAGCGCGTAACACTTGCATTTGATCTGTAAGCTGCTGAACAACTGTTGCTGGCTGTAAATGTCCACGAATATCCGCACGTACGGTAATCGTCGGTAGTCGGTCACGATGCCAAATTAAGCCTGCTTCAAAGCGTGGCTCAATGGTGGCAATTTGCGCCAAAGAAACGGTCGTTCCATGTGTAGTCGGTACCGCTAAACTTGACAACGCACTTACTTCTGCACGTTCAGATTGATCACCGCGTAAACGAATTTCAATCAATTCACGCTTTTCACGGTATTGATTCATCACCGTGCCTGTAACCGAAGCATTGAGGAAATTTGCCAAATCTGAACTAGACACACCCATTTGTCGCGCGCGGTCTTGGTCGATTTTAATGTCGATGATTTTGCTTGGCTCGCCCCAATCCAAATGTACATTGGTGGTATTTGGGTTCTCACCCATGACTTTTGCCACTTTTTGTGCCCATAAACGCACAGTGGTTAAATCTTCACCCGACACGCGATATTGCAGTGGATAACCCACAGGCGGCCCATTTTCCAATAGCGATACGCGCGTTCTAACTTGGGGTAATAACTGTTTGATTTGTTGATCTAAAGAACGTCGAATTTCATCACGATCATCTAAAGATGACGCCAGCACCACAAACTGAGCAAAACTTGCTTGTGGTAACTGTTGATCTAAAGGCAAATAAAACCGTGGAGAACCCGTGCCAACATAAGCGACATAATTATCAATACCTTTTTGCTTCGATAAGAACTTCTCGACTTTCTTCACCGCATTTTCAGTTGCAGTGAGCGACGCGCCTTCTTCCAATTTTAAATCGACCAAGATTTCGGCACGATTAGACGGTGGAAAAAATTGCTGTGGCACGATTTTAAACATCGCCACCGATAACACAAAGATGCCGACCGTTACAGCAATTACTGTTTTACGGTAGGTAATGCAGACTTCCACGATATTGCGAAAAGATTGGTAAAACTTGGATTGATACGGGTCATGATGCTGCCCATGCGCTTGTACTACAGGCGCAGGCTGCTTACGCAATTTTGCCCATAAGCGTAGATACCATGCCGCTTTTTGATGCTGCTGCGTAAAATCTGGCAGTAATTTTTCGCCCAAATAAGGCACAAATAAAACAGCGGCAATCCAAGATACAATTAACGCAATGGTGACCACTTGGAAAATTGACCGCGTATATTCGCCTGTTCCAGACTGGGCGGTGGCAATTGGTAAAAATCCTGCGGCGGTAATCAGGGTTCCTGTCAACATCGGAAATGCGGTGGTTTGCCAAGCAAAACCTGCCGCCTTCAGTCGGCTATAGCCTTGTTCCATTTTAATTGCCATCATTTCAACGGCAATAATCGCATCATCAACCAACAAACCTAAAGCAAGAATCAACGCCCCTAATGAAATCTTATGCAGTCCGACATCAAATAGATTCATCCCTGCAAAGGTCATGGCAAGCACCAGTGGAATGGACAAAGCCACCACCAAACCTGTACGGAAACCCAGTGAGAAAAAGCTCACCAACAGGACAATAATCACTGCTTCAGTTAAGACTTTTAAAAACTCATGAATACTGCGCTCCACCGCAACAGGTTGATCAGACACTTTTTGCAGTTTCATACCCAAAGGCAAGGTTTTTTGTAGACTGTTAAATTCAGTTTCGAGGTTTTTGCCAAGTGCGATAATGTCGCCGCCTTTACGCATCGACACCGAAATACCAATACCGTTTTCGCCCATAAAGCGCATACGTGGCTGTGCAGGTTCACTAAAGCCTCGATGAATCTCGGCGACATCACCCAATTGAATGGTTTTATCACCGACCAATAACGGCATTTTTTTCAGTTCATCGACATTATTTAAATGCCCACTAACGCGAATTTGAATGCGGTCTGTCCCTGTTTCAAAAAAGCCTGCACTCACCATCTCGTTTTGTTTTTGAATGGCTTCTTGAATTGCCGTCACAGGCACACCGAGTTGCACCGCTTTGGTATTGGACAGTTCAATCCAAATTTTTTGATCTTGTAAGCCGACGAGGTTGACCTTGCTGACATCTTTCACGCGTTGCAATTGCAGCTGCAAACGGTCGGCATATTCTTTCATTACCGCATAGTCAAAGTCTTTACCAGTGAGTACATAGATATTCCCGAAGGTATCGCCGAATTCATCATTGAAAAAAGGGCCTTGCACGCCACTCGGGAGTTGATGCCGAATATCATTGACCTTTTTGCGGACGTTATACCAAACATCAGGAATTTGACTGGAACGGTAAGAATCTTTCGCCACAAAAGTCACTAAAGACTCGCCCGGACGTGAGTACGCCATAATACGTTCGTACTGACCCGTGGTCATGAGTTCCTTTTCAATGCGATCGGTGACCAGTGTTGAAACTTCTTTTGCCGTCGCCCCAGGCCAATAGGTTTGTATCACCATGACTTTAAAGGTAAACGGCGGGTCTTCACTTTGCGATAGTTTGGAATAAGAAATCATTCCGACAACACTGAGCAAAAGCATGAAATAAAGCACCAAACCTTTATTTTTGAGTGCCCATTCAGAAAGGTTGAATTGCATGCTTAAGCTCCTTTTTTAATCGAAACTTCGCGACTTTCCCGATCAACAGGATGAATTTTTTGCTGCTCACGCAATAAATGCACACCGCCGATCACGACCCAATCGCTGGCTTTTAAGCCCGATAGAATCGGTACACTTTCACGTCCGTACGCTCCTAAAGTCACAGGAACTTTACGTAAAGTTTGATTGGCACTGACCACCCAAACATAAGCATTCTGATCGGTTGCGGTCACACTGGATAAAGGTACATTTAACGTATTATTCGCCTTTTCGACAAAAAACACCCGTGCGCTTTGTCCTAGCTGAACGGTCGATTGACCTTCTAATAAAGACACTTTGACGCTAAACGTTTTCGATTGATCTGCCGCAGGTGAGACTTCACGAACCCGTGCCGCAAGCCGAGCTTCAGGTTGCGACCATAAGGTGACCCAAGCCGATTGACCGACTTGAATGTGATTGACTGCTTGTTCAGGTACGCCAAAAATAACTTCTCGCTCGCCATCAATCGCCAATTGATACGCTGCTTGTCCAGCAGCCACCACTTGCCCCACTTCAATTTGACGCGCAGTGATCACGCCATTTTTATTGGATATTAATTGGTTATAACCTGTTTGATTGGCAGAAACTTGTTGATTGGCACGCGCCTGTTTTAACGTGGCTTGCGCAGATTGATACTGATTTTTGATCGCATCGAATTGCGAACGACTCACTGCGTTTACAGGCAAGAGCTGCTGATAACGCTGATACTCTTGAGCTGCAATGTTCGCCGCAGCTTGTGCGCTATCCAGTTGAGCTTGAGCTGCATTCAGTTGTAATTGGGCATCCTTCACATCCAATTTGGCTAAGACTTGCCCAACTTTGACGCGATCACCCACATCAACATAGCGTTCGGTAATTTGTCCGCCAACCCGAAATGCCAAAGCCGTTTGTTGTTTGGCTTGCACATTGCCCGCATAACTTTTTTGATCAAGTTGATTTTGACTCGGTTGTGCCACCATCACATAAGGAATTTCTTCAGTTTTGGCAACATCTTTATGGCAAGCGGTTAAGGTGATACTGCTCAACACCAGCAGCCCCACAACAACAGGATTTAGCAGATTCATGGTTTTTCGCTCTTATTCAAATTGGTTTTTTAAGGCACAATATGTGTATCATCATAAATTGTTTATTTTTTAATTAATATACCCGCAAGTACATTAATGATAAATTAAATCTAGCTCTCTATTTTTTAAATAAATTAATAGGAAAATGAAGCGTGCAAATCAGTAGTGGTCGCCCGAAAGATTTAGAAAAAAGAGCCAAAATTTTACAGGCGGCTACATCTATTTTTCTAAAAATGGGCTATCACGCCACCAGTATGAATCAAATTGCTTTGGAGGCAGGTGTTTCGAAATTGACGGTGTACAATCATTTTCAAGATAAAGGTAACCTATTTATTTGTGCCATTGAAAGAAGTTGTGAAGAGTCTATTTGCGCCAAAGAAATTATTCTGACTGCAGAAACAAATTTTGAACATGCTCTGTATTTAATGTGCGAACGTGCATTAGGGATTATTTATTTGCCCGAAGCCATAAAATTAGATCGATTATTGTTTGATTTGGCTGCCGAGCAAAGCCCTTTAACCGAACAATTTTTTAATGCCTCTCACATGCGTATGCAAGTGGTCTGGTGTGATTTTTTCCAGCAAGCCATCGACCTCAAGTTTATTCGCGCAGATGACTGCACAAAACAAACTGCATTAATCATCTCCTTGCTGCTGGGCGTCTATCATCATCGCGTCTTGCTTGGGCTAGCAAGCGTCCCTTCCGCAGTTGAAATTGAAAAAACTATTCGCGATGCCGTTGAAATTTTTCTCCTTAAATATCACCTGTAATTTGTTTTATTTCATTTCTTTACTTGGAATGTGTTGCAATCGCGTTATAGTCAAAGCAGAACAAAAACTAGGACAATACAATGATTCAACACATCACGGCGCCTTTACGTGAAGATGTTCGACTCTTGGGCAATTTGCTTGGCGAAACCCTCAAACAGCACGCAGGACAAAATTTATTTAATCAAGTTGAGCAAATTCGTGCTTTAGCCAAAGGTGCGCGTGATGGTCAAATTGAAGCAGAAAAGCAACTTGAACAACTCTTCCTCGGCTTAAAAGATGAAGAAATTTTGCCACTCACTCGCGCCTTTTCTCATTTTCTCAACTTTGCCAATATTGCTGAACAATACCATGTGGTACGGCAACGTCGTGAGGCTGAGTTTGACCAACAATCACCTAGTCCAAATCCACTACCGCATTTATTTGAAAAACTCAAAAAACAACAGATTCAACCCCAAAAACTGTTCCAGCAAATTTGTGATTTAAACATTGAGTTGGTGCTCACGGCGCATCCGACCGAAGTCAGCCGTCGTACCTTAATTCAAAAATATGATGATATTAGCGATTGCTTATCGCAGTTGGATCAACAAAAGCTCACGCCCAGAGAACGCCAAAGTACACTTGCCACATTAAAACAATTGGTCAGTTCAGCATGGCAAACCGATGAAATTCGTCAACATCGTCCAACACCTGTCGATGAGGCAAAATGGGGCTTTGCCACCATTGAACAAACCTTGTGGAATGCTGTGCCGAAATTCGTGCGGGATTTAAATGAACTGACTCAACAACATTGTCAGCAAAGCTTGCCCTTAGAAATTGCACCGATTCGTTTTGCTTCGTGGATGGGCGGCGACCGTGATGGCAACCCCAATGTCACTCATGCCGTGACGCAAGAAGTGCTGTGGCTGTCTCGTTGGCAGGCGGCAGATTTATATCTACGAGATATTGAAAACTTGCGTTGGGAGCTCTCGATTCAGACTTGTTCCGAAGAACTCAACCAAGCTTTAGGCGGTAGCCACCCTGAACCTTATCGCGAGTATTTACGTTCCACGTGGAACCGCATGAAAGCCACGCGCGATGGCTTGGCACAATGCTTAAAAGGCGGTGAAGTAGATGACCGTGATTTCATTACGCATAAAGATGAGCTGCTACAGCCCTTATTATTGTGTTACCGCTCTCTCGTTGAATGTAATTTAGCTGAAATTGCCAATGGGTCATTGCTAGACTTGATCTATCGAGCCAATTGCTTTGGCATTGAACTGTTAAAACTGGATATTCGCCAAGAGTCAGGACGACATCGCCAAGCCATTTCCGCCGTTACCGAATATTTAGGTCTAGGCAATTTTGAATCATGGGAAGAATCAAAACGTCAAAACTTCCTCATTCAAGAGCTGCAAAACAAACGCCCACTGTTGCCTCAATCTTTCAAAGCTGCTGAAGATGATCTGATTCAACATCCTGAAGTGCTCGAAGTATTTGCCACCATGCGTACTTTAGCTGCGCAACCAACAGAGAGTTTGGGTGCGTATATTATTTCTATGGCGGAATATCCGAGTGATGTGCTTGCGGTGTTGTTATTACAAAAAGAAGCCGGCATACAACAGCCTTTACGTGTGGTTCCCTTATTTGAAACTTTGAAAGATTTAGACGGTGCTGCTCAAACCATGCAGACTTTATTTGCAATAGACTGGTACAAACAGCACATTCAGTCGAAACATGAAGTGATGATCGGCTATTCAGACTCGGCAAAAGATGCAGGCTTTATGTCCGCTAATTGGGCGCAATATCGGGCACAAGAAGAACTGACCGCGGTTGCCAAACAGCATGGTGTGCAATTGACCTTATTCCATGGTCGTGGTGGGTCAATTAGCCGAGGCGGTGCCCCGACGCAACAAGCGCTATTTTCCCAACCACCTGGTTCAATTTCGGGTGCGATTCGTGTGACTGAACAAGGTGAAATGATTCGTTTCAAATTTGGCTTGGAAGGTGTTGCCTTACAAAATTTAGAAATTTATACCGCTGCTACTTTAGAAGCCACGCTTTTACCACCACCAGAACCCAAAGCAGAATGGCGGGATCTGATGACACAAATGACCGATTTATCGGTACAGGTTTATCGGCAAACCGTGCGGCAAGATCCCAATTTTGTCCGCTATTTACGCACGGTCACGCCAGAGCTGGAATTGCAAATGCTGCCCTTAGGTTCTCGCCCTGCCAAACGCAAAGTCGGTGGGGGCATTGAATCACTGCGTGCTATTCCGTGGGTATTTGCATGGACACAAATTCGCCTGATGTTACCTGCATGGCTTGGCACGGGCACGGCGATTCAACAGGTGCATGCACAACATCAAAATACACTAGATGAAATGCTGGCTGAATGGCCTTATTTCCAAACCTTAATTGATATGTTGGAAATGGTGTTGTCTAAATCGGATAGCGATATTGCCCTGTACTATGAATCACACTTGACCGATGACCCTATATTAAAAAGCTTAGGCATTGAATTAAGGCAACGTCTACAAAATGCAGTCGACACCTTATTATCGCTTAAAGATGAATCGAAACTGCTCAGCAATAATGAGGTATTGGATCAATCCATGCAATTGCGTAAACCCTATCTCTTGCCCTTACACTTATTACAGGCTGAATTAATGAAGCGTCGCCGTGAATATTTAGCAGAACACCAAACTGAACACAGCCCTGTTGATCATGCCCTGATGGTCAGTATTACGGGGATTGCCGCAGGTTTAAGAAATACAGGTTAATAGTTCTCGGATTCAACCAATAATCTAAAAATCGCTGAACGATGAAATAAGAACGCGTATCATAAGTCACAACATTGCATGAGCTTTATCTATGTCAAATTGGTTTCCAAAATGGCAACCGTATCAGGGTGAAAATGAGAATCGCCCTGTTGCGACTAACGAATATTTACCACCTTTGCAAAGTGCGGTGTTGGGGGTTCAACACGCTTTTGCCATGTTTGGTGCAACCGTACTTGCGCCTTTGTTGATGGGGTTTAGCCCCAACCTTGCCATTCTAATGTCAGGCATCTGTCCCATTCTTTTCTTCCTGATCACAGGCGGACGCGTTCCGAGCTACTTAGGTTCAAGTTTTGCCTTTATTGGCGTGGTGGCTGTGGCGACTGGTCATATCACAGGCTCAGGTGCAAACCCTAATCTGGCAGTTGCATTAGGCGGTATTATCGCCTGTGGTATTTTTTATGCCTTGATTGGCTTTGCCGTGATGCTGACAGGTACACGTTGGATTGAAAAACTGATGCCGCCTGTGGTCACAGGCGCGGTGGTTATGATCATCGGTTTAAACCTTGCACCTGTAACCATTAAAAGCGTGGCGGGTCAGCCTTTTGAAATGTGGATGGCGCTCATTACTGTTTTAAGTATGGGGATGATTGCAGTTTTCACCAAAGGACTCTTACAACGGTTATTACTGCTCGTAGGCTTATTAATTGCCTATACGATTTATGCGATTTCTAGCAATGTTTTAGGCTACGGCAAGCAGATTGATTTTTCTCAAATTGCAGCAGCCTCGTGGTTTGGAATCCCGCAGTTTTCCCATCCCATCTTTGACTTAAAGGCAATGCTCATTATTGCGCCTGTCGCATTAATTTTAGTGGCGGAAAACTTAGGGCACATTAAAGCAGTGAGTGCCATGACAGGTGAAAACCTGACTCCTCAACTAGGTAAAGCCTTTGTCGCTGATGGTTTAGCCACAACCCTATCTAGCAGTGTCGGCGCACCGGGCATGACCACCTATGGCGAAAATATCGGCGTGATGGCCGTCACTCGTGTCTACTCCACCATCGTGTTTGTGATCGCAGGTGTTTTTGCCATTTTCTTGGGACTTTCACCAAAGTTTGGCGCAGTGATTAGCACCATTCCAACCGCAGTTTTAACAGGTGCATCAATCGTTGTCTTTGGTTTGATTACCATTGCAGGCGCGAAAATTTGGATCGAAAATAAAGTCGATTTCTCCAATAACAAAAACCTGATTATCGCAGCGGTCACGATTATTTTAGGTGCAGGTAATTTTGAATTATTGTTTGGAAGCTTTAACTTGGGTGGCATTGGAACAGCAACATTTGCAGCGATTTTGCTCAATTTATTGTTTAGTTTAAAAGATAAAACCTAGCAGATCAGGCAGCCGAAGCTGCCTTATTTTTAGCATTATTTTTCTGAATGTAGAATGGTGTTGAGCTGCTGAAGGTTGTTCGCCCAAAGTTCGTATTCTTCTGACTCCTGCCACAATTCTTTAAGTTCTGAATGATCGGATGCGACCAAAGCCAAAACCTGTTCTGCTTTTTGTAATAAATCCGCACTTGGTTTTAGGCTAATGCGATCAACCCATTCATCTACTTTATCGGTATACACATCCGTTTGTGTACCATGACCCAAGCTTTTTGCTAATACTTCAATTGCCGCAATTGCTTCCATAGCAAGGTCTGCATCCAAATCTTCCTGACCTTCATCCAATGCTGTTTGAAGCGTGGCATCAATCACCGAAAAATCCGTCGTATCTTCTAATTCATACGCCCAATCATTTGCCGTGTCATTGCCAAACGGTTCATGTGACCAAGTTCCCATGTCTACTCCCTCTTGATTCGTTTTCTAAATGGCTGTGATTCAAATTTTTTGTTGCTCAAGATCAACTAGATCTTGGCTTTGTTGCTTATATTTTTCTTCCAACACATTACTCAGAATACTTTCGATCATCCATACGCGATACAAACTATTAAACACATAGCTTTGCCCATCAATCCGTAATTCTAAAACAGGCAAATCAGGCTGATGTTTCTGTTGGCATAATTCATCATTTTGCTTAAGTAAAGCGCTTACATCTTGCTCAGTCATCTTTTCAATTTCTAGGCGCTTTTGCATCCGTTGAAAATGTGCGCCAAACGATAAATCTTTACCACGTGTCCATACCATTCTTAAAATTCGATGGATCGCCTCGATCTGTTGCTCTTCTGGCACACTATAAAACAGCCGCGCCATTTCAAAGGATGCTTCAGCATCTGGACGGCAAAATGGCGTAAATGCCACCTTTGTTCGCTTAGATACCCGCGTCGCTAACCCCCAGTCAAACCAGTCATGCCCTTGGTAGCTGAGCGGATAGACTTTGAGTTGAATATTATAATAATTTGCTAATTCTTCTTTAATATATGCGAGCAATAACCAACTCATCGGGTCTTCAAGTGCAATATACAAATCCAGTTCGGGATGCAACGCTTGTACTTCGTTCAGTGCCTCGCCATCATTAATCAAGTGTTCACGCCACTCGATATGATTAATCAAGAAAATTGGATTGCCTGTTAATAATTTCTGTTGCTTTAAACGGCGCGTCAGACGCAATAAATCATCAACCGCATGATATTTACGTTCGCCAAATTCAAAATAACTGGCTGCTACAGGCACATCATTAAAAATACGTTCAGCATAATCTTGCGCACTGTGCTGTTGGCTTGCCATCGCATACAGTGTTCTTAATTTGCCATATTGTTGTTGCCACAACATATGAAATACATCTTCAAGCAAATGTAAGAAATTTTGCTCGCGTAAAGGCGTATTTCTAAGAATCGTTTCCGCTTGCTGTAAGGCTTCTGCACTTGGAATTTCGGGGGTATCATCAAAACCAAAACGGTGCTGTTTGGCGAGAATCTTGGCATCATTTAAACAATAGCTTTGCCAATCTTGCTGCGACATACCGTTCGGTGCTTCGGCTGCTTGGCTAGAAATAATGACTTTAAGTGGTTTTAATTCATCGCTCAAAATGTCATTGAGCTGATCGAGTTGTTGTACCGCCAAATAGCTATACACATCATCCAGACGCAAATAAATACTGAGACCTTGTTCCGTCGGTAATACCGCCTGACGTGAAGGTTTCTGATAAAACCAACGCGATCGGATGGGATCAAACCAACGGCGTAACAAAGACATTTCAATAGCCTCTTAGCGTAATTAATTTATAGTATTAAAGATGATGTTCTCAAGTTGCGTGGTAAATGAGAATTAAATATATTTTATATGATAATCAAAAAAAGTCCCTCTTATCGTAAAGAGGGACTTAATAGTGTTACAAAACTCGTACTGCACCTTTGGCAGCACTGGTCGAGTGCTGAGCATAAATTTTCAATGATTTAGATACTTTACGTTTACGCTCTTCAGCAGGATGCCAGCCTTTTTCTTCCTGAATGCGATGACGATGTGCCAAAATCGCATCATCTACTTTCAAGTGGATATGACGGTTTGGAATATCAATTTCAATAATATCGCCATCTTCAACCAAGCCAATTGCGCCACCCTCAGCTGCTTCTGGTGACACATGACCAATCGACAAGCCTGACGAACCACCAGAGAAACGACCATCGGTCACCAAAGCACAGTCTTTACCCAAACCTTTCGATTTCAAATAACTGGTTGGATACAGCATTTCTTGCATACCCGGCCCGCCACGTGGACCTTCGTAGCGAATCACCACAATGTCCCCTGCCACAATTTTATGATCTAAAATCGCTTCAACGGCACTGTCTTGGCTTTCAAATACCCGAGCCGTACCTGTGAAGGTCAGAATCGACTCATCTACCCCTGCGGTTTTGACGATGCAACCATCTACGGCAATGTTGCCATACAGGACGGCAATACCACCATCTTGAGAGAAGGCATGTTCTGCACTACGAATCACGCCATGTTCACGATCGCCATCTAAAGTCGAGTAATAACGATTTTGCGAGAATGCGACTTGGGTCGGAATACCGCCCGGTGATGAACGATAAAACTCATACACATCCGCATCTTCAGTACGCATAATGTCCCACTTGTCCAACGCATGTTTTAACGTTGGCTCGTGTACTGTTGGGCATGAAGTATTGAGTAAATTGGCACGATCTAGCTCGCCTAAAATTGCCATGATCCCACCTGCACGATGCACGTCTTCCATATGCACGTCTGATTTGGCAGGGGCAACTTTCGATAGTACAGGCACATGACGTGATAAACGGTCAATATCGTCCATGCTGAAATCGACTTCGGCTTCGTGCGCCGCTGCAAGTAAATGCAACACGGTATTGGTCGAACCACCCATGGCAATATCAAGGGTCATGGCATTTTCAAACGCGGCTTTGGTCGCAATCGAACGCGGCAAAATACTGTCATCATTTTGTTCATAATAACGTTTTGCCAATTCAACCACTAGGCGACCTGCGCGTAAGAACAGTTTCTCACGGTTGGCATGGGTTGCGACGATTGAGCCATTGCCCGGCAAAGACAATCCTAAAGCTTCGGTTAGACAGTTCATCGAGTTTGCAGTAAACATGCCTGAACACGAACCACAGGTTGGGCAAGCTGAACGTTCAAAAGCTTCTACTTCTTCATCGGTATAGCTTTCGTCAGCTGCAACCACCATGGCATCAACCAAATCAATGGCTTTTTCATCACCACGGAATTTGACCTTACCCGCTTCCATCGGCCCGCCAGACACAAATACCACTGGGATATTTAAGCGCATCGCCGCCATCAGCATACCCGGAGTGATCTTGTCACAGTTCGAGATACACACCATTGCATCGGCACAGTGTGCATTGACCATGTATTCGACTGAATCGGCAATCAAATCCCGCGATGGCAGTGAATACAACATGCCATCATGCCCCATGGCAATCCCGTCATCCACGGCAATGGTATTAAATTCTTTTGCCACACCGCCAGAAGCCTCGATTTCTCGCGCCACCAATTGACCTAAATCTTTCAAATGCACATGACCTGGCACAAATTGGGTAAATGAGTTGACTACCGCAATAATTGGTTTGCCAAAATCTTCATCTTTCATCCCCGTCGCGCGCCATAAACCACGCGCGCCAGCCATATTTCTTCCATGTGTTGATGTTTTCGAACGATAATCAGGCATTTTGTATTCCCAACAAGTGTGTGCAGGAGAGATAAATCAAAAATTCTCTCTAGCGAAATGAGACTAAGTTACTCCCATCATACTACAACTTAAGCATTAAGGGCTGTTCACAAAGTGGAACTTTTTACCCAACACAATGGATTGTGATGAATTAGGGACTACTGGCTTTTTCGCTTATAATTTGTGACAGAATTTCTTTGGATGGTCTTTGTGAAAATCATTTTTGCCGGTACGCCTGAATTTGCCGCAACAGCATTGGCAGCATTACTCAAAAGCTCACACCAAATCATTGCGGTTTATACTCAACCCGACCGCAAAGCGGGGCGTGGACAGAAATTAACGCCGTCCCCAGTGAAACAACTCGCACTTGAACACGGCTTGCCAGTTTCTCAACCTTTGCATTTTAAAGCCTCAACTGAAGAAGGTTTGGCGGCTCAACAAGAACTCGCCGCGCTTGGTGCTGATGTGATGGTCGTAGCCGCCTATGGTTTGATCTTACCGCAAACTGTTTTAGAAATGCCC
>DAOMAH010000012.1:0-16222 GCA_035426725.1 Acinetobacter sp. | reverse complement strand
TTCAATCTGATTCATACCCGGAATTGGGTCACCACCAATACCGATACAAGTAGACTGACCTAAACCAAGCTTGGTTGTTTGCGCAACCGCTTCATAAGTCAAAGTACCTGAACGTGAGATGATGCCAATACGACCCGGCTGATGGATGTGACCTGGCATAATCCCAATCTTACATTCACCTGGTGTGATCACACCTGGACAGTTAGGGCCAACTAAACGTGTTCCATTACCATTGGTTTCTAAGTAACGTTTTGCTTTTAGCATATCGATGGTTGGGACACCTTCCGTGATCACCACGATTAAGCCTACACCTGAATCAACCGCTTCAACAATGGAGTCTAAAACGAATGGCGCAGGGACATAAATCACAGTTGCATCCGCACCTGTTTCACGTACTGCATCTTTCATAGTATTAAATACAGGTAATTCAAGATGCGTTGTACCACCCTTACCAGGCGTTACACCACCTACAACTTTAGTGCCGTAGTCTAATGCTTGTGCAGAATGGAAAGTACCATTTTTACCTGTAAAACCTTGTACCAATACTTTCGTGTTTTTATTAATTAATACGCTCATGATTGATACTCCTTAGCCTTTCACTGCAGCAACGACTTTTTCTGCGGCATCAGACAAACCGTTCGCAGAAATTAATTTCAAACCTGATTCATCAAGTAATTTGGCACCTAACTCAGCGTTGTTCCCTTCTAAACGAACAACCACAGGTACAGTAACATTTACTTCTTGAACCGCTGCAATAATCGCTTCAGCAATCATGTCACAACGTACAATCCCACCGAAGATGTTAATTAGAACACCTTGTACAGAGGTATCCGCAAGAATGATTTTGAACGCTTCGATCACACGTTCTTTGGTTGCACCGCCCCCAACGTCAAGGAAGTTTGCAGGCTGACCACCATACAATTTAATGATGTCCATGGTCGCCATTGCAAGACCCGCACCATTCACCATACAACCAATGTTGCCTTCTAAAGCCACATAGTTCAGATCAAATTCAGAGGCTTTTAACTCACGTTCATTTTCTTGCGATTTATCACGTAACGCAGCCACTTCAGGCAAACGATAAAGCGCATTCGAGTCGATGCCGACTTTGGCATCAACACATAAAATTTCGCCATTTTCACGTACTGAAAGTGGGTTAATTTCAAACAAGGCAAAGTCATTTTCAATAAATGCTTGATAAGCCGCAGCCATAATTTTGACGAATTGACCCACTTGCTTATCTTTTAAACCTAAAGCAAACGCAACTTCACGCGCTTGGAATGGCTGTAAACCAACTAAAGGATCAACTTCAACTTTAATAATTTTTTCAGGCGTTTCTTCTGCCACTTTTTCAATGTCTACACCACCTTCAGTCGATGCCATAAAGGTGATACGACGGCTAGAACGGTCGACCACTGCACCCAAATACAGCTCACGCTCAACAGGATAAACATCTTCAGCTAAAAGAATGCTATTCACCGGTTGACCATTGGCATCCGTTTGATAGGTCACCAAACGAGTACCGATGATGCTATTTACATAATCAATGACATCATCTTTAGATTTTGCAACTTTTACACCGCCAGCCTTACCACGACCACCTGCATGAACTTGCGCTTTCATTACCGCGAATTTGCCACCAAGCTGTTCAAATGCAGCAACCGCTTCATCTGCATTGGTTGCCACAATGCCTTCTTGCACTGGCATACCGTATTTTTTTAATAACGCTTTAGCTTGATACTCATGTAAGTTCATTTCGTTACCTACTCTGTTGTTTATTGTGATGCAACCTCAGCTTTTTCAAACGGAGCTGCTACTTTGTTAAATCGATCAGGGCTTTATCTTACCCATCTTTATGTGAAAAAAGTGTGGCGAACCACACTTTTTTCTTTAAGATTTGCGCTTACGTTGAATGGCGTGAATTGCTCGACCATCCACTGCAAGTGCCGCTTCATGTACCACTTCTGAATAGGTTGGATGACCAAAGGTCATTAATTGCAAATCTTCAACCGAGGAGACAAATTCTAGTGCAATCATCCCTTGATGCACGATATCAGATGCATTCGGGCCAATCACATGCATTCCTAACAAACGATCTGTTTTTGCATCTGCCACAAATTTGACAAAACCAGCCGTATCACCTGCTGCTAAAGCACGTCCATTCACCGCAAAAGGAAATTGACCTGCTTTAACTTCATGTCCTTTTTCAACTGCTTGTTCTTCAGTTAAACCAACCCAAGCCGCTTCAGGATGAGTGTAAATAACGCTAATGATCGTATCGTAATTCACTTGAGCAGCATGACCGTGGATACGTTCAACTGCCATCACGCCTTCTTCCATTGCTTTATGCGCGAGCATTGGGCCACGAACTAAGTCACCAATTGCATAAACACCATCAACTGAGGTTTGACATTGATCATTCACATCAACTAAACCACGTTCAGTTAATTTAATGCCAGAATCATCTGCCAATAAGCCTTCTGCATAGGCTTTACGACCGACACAAACAATCAATTTATCAAAGACTTGTTCTTTGTCTTCGCCCGCTTGGTTGTATTTCACCGTGACTTCGCGACCATTAACTTCTGTACCTAAAACTTTGGCACCGATACGAATCTCTAAACCTTGTTTCTTCAAGATTTTTTGATAATCTTTTGCCAGTGCTTTGTCTGCCATAGGCAAGAAGGTTTCGAGTGCTTCAAACACTACAACTTCTGAACCTAAACGACGCCATACAGAACCCAATTCTAAACCGATCACACCTGCGCCAATGACACCTAAACGCTTCGGTACTTCTGCAAATTTGAGTGCGCCAGTTGAGTCAACGATGAGATCTTCATCTACAGGGGCGACTGGAATATTGACAGGTACAGAACCCGTCGCAAGGATCACATACTTAGGCTCTAAAACCTGGCTGTTAATATTTGAATCAGCACCTTCAAATGGGGTGAATTCTACTTTTTTGCCTGCCAGTAATTTACCTGTACCTTGTAACCACTCAATACCATTACCTTTGAGTAATTGAGCCACACCACCTGTAAGCTGATCGACCACTTTGTCTTTACGTGCCAACATCGTGTTTAAATCGAAACTCACTTCACCTGTTGAAATACCGTGTTCAGCGAGATCATGAACCGTTGCTTCATAATGATGCGAAGAATCCAGCAAGGCTTTAGACGGAATACAGCCGACGTTTAAACACGTACCGCCCAATGACGGTTTACCATTGTGAATCCGTTTTTCGATACAAGCGACTTTAAAACCAAGCTGAGCTGCGCGAATCGCTGCTTCATAACCACCAGGTCCACCACCAATGACAACAAGATCAAACTGTTGAGACATTTTTTTATTCCTTAAATCTCCCCCCAACCCCCTCTTTTGCAAAGAAGGGAAATACCGCAAGCGTGGTAGTCCCCCTTTATAAAGGGGGATTTAGGGGGATTTAAATAAATTATAGGTCAAGGATAAGTTTTGCAGGCTCTTCAAGCAACTCTTTAATGGTCACTAAGAAACCAACTGCTTCTTTACCATCAATTAAACGATGGTCATAAGACAACGCCAGATACATCATCGGTAAAATTTCAACTTGACCATTCACCGCCATTGGACGATCTTGGATTTTATGCATACCCAAAATTGCCGTTTGTGGCTGATTTAAAATCGGCGTTGAAAGTAATGAACCAAAAGTTCCGCCATTGGTAATGGTGAATGTACCACCTGTCATTTCTTCAATCGACAATTTACCTTCACGTGCTTTGCCCGCATAAGCAGCAATACCATTTTCAACTTCAGCGTAATTCATACGATCTGTATCACGAAGAATCGGCACTACCAAACCACGTTCAGAAGAAACAGCAACACCAATATCATAGAAGCCATGATAGACAATATCATCGCCATCAATAGAAGCATTTACTGCTGGGTAGCGTTTTAATGCTTCCGTTGCCGCTTTCACGAAGAAAGACATAAAACCTAAACGTGCACCATGACGTTTTTCAAATGCATCTTTATATTGCTTACGCATTTCCATGATTGGCTTCATGTTCACTTCATTGAATGTCGTTAACATTGCCGTTTGTTGTGTCGCAGCCAATAAACGTTCAGCCACACGCTTACGTAAACGCGTCATTGGTACACGTTTTTCAATGCGTTCGCCCACTGCGACGCTTAGCGGTTGAACCGAAGCTGCCGCTGGTTTAGTTTGATGATTGCTCACATCTTCTTTGGTGATACGACCACCACGACCAGAACCTTGTACATCTGCTGCTGGAATACCTGTTTCAGTTAATGCTTTACGAACCGCTGGTGCTTGATCTTGCACTGGTGCACGCTCAACAACTGGTGCAGCACCTGCTTGAGTATTTTCAACCGCTTGCTCAACTTGAGCTGGGCTTTGAACTGCTTGAGTTTCCGCTGCACCTGAAACCGCACCTGCCTCAAACTCTGCAATCACTTCTGCTGATAAAACTGTATCGCCTTCATTTCTAACAATTGCAATCAGACTGCCATCTGCTGGTGCAACCACTTCCAAAACAACTTTATCCGTTTCAATATCACAGATCACTTCATCACGAGAGACAGCTTCACCTACTTTTTTGTGCCAAGTTGCGATGGTACCGTCAGCAACTGACTCTGGAAATACGGGTGCTTTAATTTCTGTTGCCATTAGTGAGAATCTCCTGATTGTTCAGCTTCAATTGCCAGTGCGTCATTGACGAGCTGAGCTTGTTGTTTTGCATGCAAATATGGTGAACCACACGCTGGTGCGGCAGAGGCTTCACGCCCCGCATAGCTAATACGTATATGTCGACCCGAACCAATAATATCTTCAAATAAACGTGGAACAATAAATAACCATGCGCCCTGATTTTTCGGCTCTTCTTGCGTCCATACCAACTCTTTCAGATTCGGATACGCCGCCATGACTTCTGCTAAACGCTGCTGTGGATACGGATACAATTGCTCAACTCGAACGATCGCAATATGATTCAGTTCCAATTCACGGCGTTTTTCCAGTAAGTCATAGTAAACTTTACCACCACACAACACCAAGCGTGTGACATCCGCTTTGTTGATTGGATCAATTTCATCAATCACTGTTTGGAATGTGCCTGTTGCCAATTCATCTAAGGTTGAAGTCGCAAGTTTATGACGTAACAATGATTTCGGTGACATCACAATGAGTGGTTTACGAATTGGACGTACCGCTTGACGACGTAACGCATGATAAATTTGCGCTGGCGTGGTTGGGGTCATTACCTGCATATTGTCTTCGGCACAGAGCTGCAAGAAACGCTCTAAACGTGCAGATGAATGCTCTGGCCCTTGTCCTTCATAACCATGCGGTAATAACATAGTTAAGTTACTAACACGTTCCCACTTGGTTTCACCTGAAGCGATAAATTGGTCAATCACCACTTGCGCACAGTTGGCAAAGTCACCGAATTGCGCTTCCCAAACAATCAGGCTTTTTGGCAATGTGGTTGAATAACCATATTCAAATGCCAGTACCGCTTCTTCAGACAATAACGAATCATAAACAGCAATACGTGGTTGATTGGTTTTAACATGACACAGCGGAATATAAACTGAACCATCAACTTGGTTATGTAATTTGGCATGACGATGTGAGAACGTCCCACGACCAACGTCTTCGCCTGTAATGCGCACTAGGAAACCATCGTCTAATAAAGTTGCATAGGCTAAAGTTTCAGCAGCACCCCAGTTCAGCGGCATTTCGCCTGTTTGCATTTTCATGCGATCGTCTATCACTTTTTGCACTTGACGCTGCAATACAAAACCTTCAGGTAAGGTATTTAACGTTTGACCCAGCTCTTTTAAACGTTCAATCTTAACGGTGGTATCCCAAACATCGGTATAGTCATGACCCAAATAAGGTGACCAATCGACAAACATCTTTTTATTCGGTTCGTGGACTAACGCATTTGCAACATGACGACCTGCTTCTAAATCTGCACGATAGCCCTCCACCATTTGATCTGCCGTCGCGCGGTCAAGAATTTTTTCTTGCACCAGTTGATCTGCATATAAAGTACGTGTGGTGGCTTTTTTATTAATGATTTGATACATCAACGGCTGGGTTGCTGATGGTTCATCGGCTTCATTATGACCACGACGGCGGTAGCAGAATAAATCCAAGATCACATCTTTACGGAACTCTTGACGGAAATCGTGCGCAACTTGAGTCACAAAAATAACCGCTTCAGGATCGTCACCGTTAACATGGAAAATTGGCGACTGAATCATTTTTGCTACATCAGTACAATATTCTGTCGAACGTGCATCGCGCGGGTCTGACGTCGTAAAGCCAACTTGGTTATTCACCACGATATGAATTGTTCCACCGACCGTATAGCCACGCGTTTGTGACATTTGGAAGGTTTCCATATTCACACCTTGACCTGCAAATGCAGCATCACCGTGAACAATCAACGGAAGGACATCATCACCGCCAATATCACGACGACGAACTTGACGCGCACGGACCGAACCTTCAACCACTGGTCCAACAATTTCTAAATGTGACGGGTTAAATGCCAAAGCCAAATGAACTTCACCGCCAGCAGTCATGACATTCGATGAAAAACCTTGATGGTATTTCACATCGCCAGAACCTTTTTTATGGATGCTTTTACCTTCAAACTCACCAAAAAGATCCGCTGGGTTTTTACCCATAATATTGACAAGGAGATTCAAACGACCACGGTGTGGCATGCCAATCACTACTTCTTTACAACCGACACTGCCTGCACGCTGAATAATTTCATTCACCATTGGAATAAAAGATTCACCACCTTCTACCCCGAAACGTTTCGCGCCGACAAATTTATTACCAAGATATTTTTCTAAACCTTCAGCGGCAGTTAAGCGTTCTAAAACATGCTTCTTTTGCTCGCTATTTAAATTATATTGTCCACGAGCACCTTCCAGCCGTTGCTGAATCCAACGCTTTTCTTTGGTGTCGACAATGTGCATATATTCTGCGCCGATTGAACCACAGTAAGTCGCTTCCATTGCCGTAATCATTTCAGACAATGTTGCTTCAGCTTTACCAATGGCAAGATTACCTGTATTGAAAACAGTATCTAAATCGGACTTGGTTAAATTATGTGCAGATAAATCGAGGTCTGGAACTTCTTCGCGTTTCGCTAGACCAAGTGGATCGAGTTTGGCTTGTTGATGCCCACGATTTCGATAAGCAGCAATCAGTTGTAAAACACCAATTTGACGACGCTCATGATCGGTACTGACTGCGCTTTGAACGACAGCTTGAACTCGGTTGGCATTTCGACCTAATAGCAGGAATTGCTCACGCACACTCCCGTGTGGTTGATCCCCTTTAGGATATTTATCGAAATATACACGCCAGTCTTCGGTTACGAGCGTCGGTGATGCTAAGTATTGTTCGTAAAGCTCTTCAATATATGCCGCACTGTCTGCGGAAAGTTCAGTGTCAAGACGCAGCGCGCCAGCAACTTCTTGCATTTGTGGACCCATTTCCTATTGCAAAAAATAATACAGGCTGCCTTTTAAGCAGACCCATGATTCATAGTGCCCCATTGGTAATAAGACACTACGACTCAAGATCATCCAGCAATCTTGAGACATTATCACTACACATCAGGAGTATTCCCTTTGATGTAACAAATAAGCACAGCACCTTATAAAAAGCACCTACTCATTTTTATACTCGATGACATCGAGCAATTTTTTGCAAATCGTTTTAGAAAAATTAAACCACCATTTAACTTTGCTAAATCGACTTCATTTCATCGACACCTGACATCTTAAATATAATGTTTGAACAATATTTAAAACATTTCTGATTTTTGCTTTAAGTTGTGGCAGAAATCCTAACATGTTCTCACAATTCAATTGATTTTTTTGACACATACCCTTCATAAATCAACGAAATATATCAAATAATTCTTCCTCTAATATACCCTCATTTTTCTTTTTATTGCACCCAAATTTGTCAAAGTTAAAGATTAAATACAAATCCTGCACAATCAATTTGCACAGTGCTCAAAAATAGCACGTCAATATTTCACATAAGTTTAATTCATACAATTTATCAAAATAAACCATATGGAATTCAACGACTGAAAATGCAATTTTGATTAAATTTTTGCATAAAAAAAACGGAAGCTTCTTACGAAACTTCCGTTCAGCAAATCAACAGTAATTAACCGGCTTGATCTAATAACATACTACGAATGTGACCAATTGCCTTAGTTGGGTTCAAACCCTTTGGACAAACGGATACACAGTTCATGATCCCTTTACAACGGAACAAAGAGAACGGGTCATCAAGACGAGCCAAACGCTCTTGTGTTGCGGTATCACGTGAGTCAATGATAAAGCGATATGCATTTAACAATGCAGATGGCCCAAGGAACTTATCAGGGTTCCACCAGAATGATGGGCATGCAGTTGAACAACATGCACACAGAATACATTCATACAAACCATCCAAGTGTTCACGTTCTGCTTGAGACTGTAAACGTTCCTTCGGTGGTGCTGGTTGATCATTAATCAAGAATGGGTGAATCTTGTTGTACTGATCATAGAATTGATTCATGTCGACAACTAAGTCTTTCACCACTGGTAAACCAGGTAGCGGACGAATCACTATTTTCTCTGGCAAGTCGTTCAAGTTCCACAAACAAGCCAAACCATTTTTACCATTGATGTTGACACCATCCGAACCACAAATACCCTCACGGCAAGAACGGCGGAACGTCAGTGTTTCATCTTGCACTTTCAACGCAAGTAACGCATCAAGCAACATACGGTGCTTATCGGTTAACTCAAGTTTATAAGTTTGCATGTACGGTGCTTTATCCTTATCAGGATCATAGCGGTAGATTTCGAATGTACGAGTGCCTCTACTCATCTTTGTTCTCCCGATTAGAATGTACGTGGTTTAGGTTCAATCGCTTCAACCGTTAACGGTTTGAAACGGACTGGTTTGTATTCGAGACGATTGTCTGATGAATACCACAACGTATGCTTCATCCACTCGTCATCACGGCGACCGTAAGAATAAGTTGGGTGATCAGGCGCTAATTCATAATCTACAACCGTATGCGCACCACGACATTCTTTACGAGCAGCTGCCGAAATTAAGGTCGCTTTCGCAACTTCATATAAGTTTTCAACTTCCAAGGCTTCAACACGTGCAGTGTTAAATACTTTAGATTTGTCTTTTAAATGAATGTTGCGAACACGTGATTCAATCGCAAGGATTTCTTTCACGCCTTTATCAAGCAATGCTTGGGTACGGAATACACCTGCGTGATCTTGCACGATGTCACGAATGGCATCTGCAACATCTTGTGCATTTTCACCTGTGCTTGAATCATCAAGCTTACGTACACGTTGCAAGGTATTCACCAATACATCGGTAGGAAGTGGTTGATATTCATCACCATGATGTTTAGTCACATAGTCGATGATATGTTCGCCAGCTGCTTTACCAAATACCACAAGATCAAGCAATGAGTTCGTGCCTAAACGGTTTGCACCATGTACCGACACACAAGAACATTCGCCAATTGCGTAGAAACCTTTGACTGGTTTTACATAATCACGTGAACCTTTGTAGGTATATTCTTTCGTGTCTTTATCATAATGTGCAGAGAATTCCCCCTCTTCCACACCATGCGGCACAACCACTTGACCATGAATATTGGTCGGAATACCACCCATTTGATAATGGATTGTTGGTACAACTGGAATTGGCTCTTTGGTACAGTCCACGTTTGCGAACTTCTTACCAATCTCAAATACAGATGGCAGACGTTTCATGATGGTTTCAGCACCCAAATGCGTCATATCTAGTAAGATATAATCTGCTTTAGGACCACAACCACGACCTTCTTTAATTTCTTGGTCCATAGAACGTGATACGAAGTCACGCGGTGCCAAGTCTTTTAAAGTTGGTGCATAACGTTCCATGAACGGTTCGCCGTCTTTGTTACGAAGAATACCACCCTCGCCACGACAACCTTCCGTCAACAATACGCCTGCGCCCGCAACACCTGTTGGGTGGAACTGCCAGAACTCCATATCTTGCAATGGAATGCCTGCACGCGCTGCCATACCTAAACCGTCACCAGTATTGATATACGCATTGGTTGATGCACGGTAAACACGACCCGCACCACCTGTAGCAAATAAGGTTGCCTTGCCTTGTAATACGGCGATATTACCAGTTTCCTGATCAATCGCCGTTACACCAATCACATCACCCGCTTCATTACGGATTAGATCAAGCGCAATCCATTCAACATAGAACTGAGTGCCCATCTTGACGTTACTTTGATACAAGGTATGAAGTAAAGCATGACCTGTACGGTCGGCAGCAGCACATGCACGCGGCACAGCTTTTTCACCGTAGTTTGCAGAGTGACCGCCAAATGGACGCTGATAAATCGTCCCATCTTCGTTACGGTCAAAAGGCATACCTAAGTGCTCAAGCTCATAAACCACTTTAGGTGCTTCACGCGTCATAAATTCAATCGCGTCTTGGTCACCTAACCAGTCAGAACCTTTCACTGTATCGTAGAAATGATAATGCCAATTATCTTCTTGCATATTACCTAACGATGCACCAATACCACCTTGTGCAGCAACTGTATGCGAACGCGTCGGGAAAACTTTGGTCAATACCGCAACTTTCAAACCTGCTTGAGCAAGTTGATATGAAGCACGCATACCTGAACCACCACCACCGACAATTACGGCATCGAAAGTGAGGTTTTGAATATTTGAATAATCTTCTTTGGGGTTAATTGCGCCCATGATTTCTTCCTATCAATTTGCCCAGAAAATCTGGATACCCCAGATTGCATATGCGAACACTGAAATAATGACAGCAGTCGTCAGCACAAGACGTAAACCTGAAGCTGAAGGACCCATTTGACGAGTCGTTACATAATCTGTAAAAACTTGCCACATCCCAATCCAAGCATGAGCAACAAGTGATAACACTGCTAATAAAGAGAAAATCTTCATTGGTAAAGTCAACATAAAGCCTGCCCACTGTTCATAGCCGAATCCGCTATGACATAGGATCCAACCTAGAATCACAACAGTGTATGCAGCCAAGACCACAGCACTGACACGTTGGATATACCAATCGCGAGAACCTGAACCCGTTAAACCTGTAGCACTTTTCATCAGAACATAATCCATACAAAGGCTGCAACAATACCAATCGCAGACAAGATTAATGAAACTGTAGCTGCAATGCGTCCGCTTTGTAATTCTTCAGCAAAACCAAGATCAGCAAGTAAATGCTTGATGCCCGCAATGAAGTGGAAAATTAAACCAGCTACAAATACCCAGACGATAAAACGTACACAGATATTTCCGAAAACCACATTTTTAACGTAGTCAAATCCTTCTGGAGAAGATAAAGATTTATCTAAAATCCACAAAAGTACAGCGACTAATAAGAAAACGATTACACCCGATAAACGGTGTAGAATTGATGCAATAGCCACGGGTGAGCGTAAATTTACCGCTAATACTTGACCCATGGACAAATTGACAGGTCTGTTGCTTTTCACAGCGGGCATCCTGTAAGTAGAAACTCCAACTGGAGTTTGTTTGAATTAATTCAAAGGAAAGCTGGCAATGTCAGGCAAGCACATGCCTAACCTATAAAACGACATCGAATTATAAAACGTGAAATATCAAAATACAAACGCTGATGACTTAAACCATTGAATTAAAATTAAATAAGAATCATTCACATGTGGGTTTGAAACATAATCGCTTAAATTGAAATTAGCTAAGACTATCTAGTTGTTTTACCGAAATAAAAAAAAGATAGGGAATTTAATAATACTGCCCCTTTAATTCCTATTTACGATTATTCTTCGACTTTATGAGGCTTTCCGTCGCTAAAATGCTGTTATCATGAGCATTGATTTAAACAATACTGCTCATTTATATTTTAAATAGTGCTAATTATTGGTCGCTACCATCTTTTCTTGTTTATAAATAAGTCATTTTTTATACAATTAGTTGCACTATAAATGCACCATTCAGCATCATTCTTGTTGAAAATGCATCTGAACTTAAACGTTAAAAATCATGTTAAGGCTTGAGAGATAAGCATTTCTTACAATAAATTACATTTCTCAATAAAGCACCAAAATATTGCCACACAAAAAATTTACTTACAATTGTACCGATACTTCATTTTTTTTATGCACCTACAGCATGATTTGACATATTATACTCCACCGATATTGTGACTTTATTCAGTTTTCAATAATACAAAGTGGCGCGTTAATCCTAAGAAGGTTTTTATTCTCCCCACGTAGAATTGACAAATTTGAGTAGACACTAATCTTATGGCAAATTTTGACATCGTCTGATTCGCTCAAGATAAGATTAGGATTCTGAGTTAGATAACCATTCACCGGGACAGGAGATCAATTGAATGTCTGAAGCAACTGGCAAAAAAGCCGTATTACATCTTGATGGCAAACAAATCGAGTTACCAATTTACAGCGGCACATTAGGCCCAGATGTAATTGATGTTAAAGATGTATTGGCATCAGGTCACTTTACTTTCGATCCTGGTTTTATGGCAACTGCTGCATGCGAATCTAAGATCACATTCATTGATGGCGACAAAGGTGTTCTTTTACACCGTGGTTATCCAATTGACCAACTTGCGACTCAAACTGACTATTTAGAAACTTGCTATTTGTTATTAAATGGCGAGCTTCCAAATGCTGAACAAAAAGCAGAATTTGATGCGAAAGTTCGTAACCACACCATGGTTCACGACCAAGTAAGCCGTTTCTTCAATGGTTTCCGTCGTGATGCACATCCGATGGCAATTATGGTTGGTGTCGTTGGTGCGCTTTCTGCGTTCTATCACAACGGTTTAGATATTGAAGATATCAACCACCGTGAAATTACTGCAATTCGCTTAATCGCAAAAATTCCAACACTTGCCGCGTGGAGCTACAAGTACACCATCGGTCAAGCGTTTATTTACCCACGTAATGACTTGAGCTATGCAGAAAACTTCTTGCATATGATGTTTGCGACGCCTGCTGACCGTGATTACAAAGTAAATCCAGTACTTGCTCGCGCAATGGATCGTATTTTTACGCTTCATGCTGACCACGAACAAAATGCATCGACGTCTACTGTCCGTCTTGCTGGTTCTACTGGCGCAAACCCGTATGCATGTATCTCTGCAGGTATCTCTGCACTTTGGGGCCCTGCTCACGGTGGTGCAAACGAAGCTGTACTTAAAATGTTAGATGAAATTGGTAGCGTCGAGAACGTTGCTGAATTCATGGAAAAAGTAAAACGCAAAGAAGTGAAGCTTATGGGCTTCGGTCACCGTGTTTATAAAAACTTTGACCCACGCGCTAAAGTCATGAAACAAACGTGTGACGAAGTGCTTGAAGCATTAAACATCAATGATCCACAGCTTGCACTTGCGATGGAACTTGAGCGTATTGCGCTGAACGACCCGTACTTCGTAGAACGCAAACTTTACCCGAACGTTGACTTCTACTCAGGTATCATCTTAAAAGCGATTGGTATCCCAACAGAAATGTTCACTGTAATCTTCGCGCTTGCACGTACTGTTGGTTGGATCAGCCACTGGTTAGAAATGCACAGCGGTCCTTACAAGATCGGTCGTCCACGTCAGCTTTATACAGGTTCGACGCAACGCGACATCCAACGTTAATTTATTTGATAAGTTGATGTTAAAAAAGCTGCCAAATATGGCAGCTTTTTTTATACTTTAGCAACAGAAACGATTAACGCCCCCAATCAGCATCTTTAGCATAAGGCTCAACCATTTTAATCCGCTTTACATTTTCTTTTTCAATAGAGGTTAAACGGCTATCAACATTGCTATAGCACGGCATGTACCATTCATATTGCGAAAAAGCTGTCGCCCAATTCTTATTTTGAAAGGCATAACCATGACGGGCGTAAATTTCATTACGCATATATTGCAATTGCCCTAATGCCACTTGTAAATCTGCATCTTTTAATAATCGCGTAGATGCATCAGGAAAATCCCCCTCGCCTTTGGCATATTTACATTGCTGTGCATTTAAACTAAAAAACTTTGGCTTTACAGTTTTGGTTGAAGATAACCACTGTGCTTCGATTGGCGAAGCATTGCCGTTATAATTTAAAACAAATTTACCAACACTCGCACCTTGCCCCAGTTCATTTAAACTCAAGCTATAATTCGAGTCAGTTTGCTCAATTTTGCCTTTAAACTGAGTCTGCTTGCCATTTAGCAGGCTATAACCTGTGACATCGCTGCCTTTTTGTTGAAAGAACAAGGAAATTTTTTGTTCATCATTATACAAGCCTGTCCATGACGACGCGATTTTAGGGATTTGAGCAAAACTGAGTGAGCTGCTTGCCAAAGCTGTACAGAAAATTAATAATTGTTTGCACTGATTCATTTCACTATTCTCATTGCTAAAATATGATTTAAATTATTTTTAACGACTCATAATAACAGTGATCACGCCATATGTGGAAAATCTTAAACTCCCTTCCCAATCTATTGATTATGCTGATCTTTGGCTATCTATGTGGTTTGATGATACAAATTTGTGTTGATTATTTTCCTTGGTCAGATCAGACCAATTTTTTGGTTTTAAAACAAGATGTAATACATATTCAACCGTGGCGATTTGCCTTTCAAGTTCATGTGATTACTAGTAGTCTAGTTTTATTGGCTGGCTTTACCCAATTTTCGCAAGCAATTCGCAAAAAAACGCCACGAGTACACCGTCTTGCAGGTTGGCTCTATATTATCGCAACCCTCGGCTTGGCTTTACCCAGTGGTTTTATTCTAGCGCTTTCAGCCAATGGCGGCATCAGCACACAAATTTGCTTCGTAATTCTTGGGATATTATGGGGAATAAGTACAGTAT
The DNA here is from genome assembly GCA_035426725.1 of Acinetobacter sp. Classification (GTDB taxonomy): domain Bacteria; phylum Pseudomonadota; class Gammaproteobacteria; order Pseudomonadales; family Moraxellaceae; genus Acinetobacter. The sequence continues at coordinate 1,253 of DAOMAH010000012.1, read as the reverse complement.
TGGCGCTTTATGCTGCATTCCAAAAGCAGTGGATTCAGCATCGCAACTGGATGATTCGTAGCTTTGCACTTGCACTTTCGGCGCTCAGTTTAAGAACGTGGAAATTAGCGCTATATGAGCTGCAACCTTATTGGGATTGGCTCAGCCCTCTGCATATTTATCAACTAGAAGCATGGTTGGGATGGACGATTAATCTATTAATTGCTGAATTAATCATTTATCGGCTGATGACCAAGAAAAAATAATTCTAAATGTCGTCTTCTAAAACGCGTAATAAATGACTACTCATGCCATCGGCACGTAGCCATGCCAATTCATAACTGGCTTTGGCAAGCGCAAGCACACGACGTTCGAATTCATCCCAAATCGGCTTGACTTGTGCATTCTGGATACCAAGCCCACTTTCCTCTGCCAAGTGCTTATTTTTCTCGCAGATTTTCAGCGCATGATAGAGCTTACGCCCCTTACTCGCTGTGTCCAAAACCCGAACATGCTTGCTATGAATAAATCCGTCGATATGTTGCAAATTGGCATGAGGTAATAACGGAATTAGGATTTGATCAAGCTGTGCATCCAAACGCTTCCACACCGCCAATCGCTGCTCAGCAGTATAGGTATTCCACTGAATCACTTCGTGGTTAAAACGGCGACAACCGCGACAAACCAAATCTCCAAATACTGTTGAACACCGTCCCGCACAGGGAGTTAACGATGGAATCCGACGTTCATTACTCAAAATCACTTCCTCTAAAACCATATTCTATTTATGGCTTTCTCGCTTATTTGCAAATTTCAGGCTAAAATATGCGCCTTAATTTCCTATCTTAATACATTTGGAGTTATCCATGAACGCTACTGTAGAACAGCTTGCACCTGTAGAACAGCCAGCGAGCAATAATTGGGTTGTTGCCGCACTTTATCAATTTAAAGAAGTTTCTAATGCAGCCGCTCTGCAACAGCGTCTTTTAGATTTAGTCAAAAACATCAACCTATGTGGAACTCTGATTGTCGCTTCGGAAGGCATTAACGGTACAGTGGCAGGTGATCGTAACGCGATTGATGCCATTCATCAATTCCTTTTAAACGAAGGCTTTGCTGCAATGGAATACAAAGAGTCTTTCAGCTCTGAAAAGCCATTCCGTAAAATGAAAATTAAATTAAAACAAGAAATTGTGACTTTAGGTGTGGAAGTTAAACCACGTGATTTGGTTGGGCATTATCTCGATCCAAAAGAATGGAATGAATTACTGAGC
>DAOMAH010000011.1:0-16756 GCA_035426725.1 Acinetobacter sp. | reverse complement strand
TGGGGGATGTTTAATCTGCAAGGTTTGGTGTTATTTGGCTTATATATGGCGGGCATTGTCAGCGCGCTTTGTGTGTCGATGGTGATGAAATTTTTGCAAAAAGATAAATCGCAACATGCGCTATTGCTTGAATTGCCAAGTTACCGTATTCCAGATATCAAGAGTGTCGCGATTGGCTTGCTCGATCGCGGTAAAATTTTCATGAAGCGCGTCGGCGGCATTATTTTTGCCTTGTCGATTTTACTGTGGTTTTTATGTACTTTTCCGCATGCACCTGAGGGTGCAACGCAACCTGCGATTGATTATAGTTTTGCAGGGATGTTAGGGCATCTGATTCAACCCATTTTTGCCCCAATTGGCTTTAGTTGGCAAATTTGTATCGCCCTTATTCCCGCAATGGCAGCACGTGAAGTTGTTGTGGCTGCATTAGGCACGGTTTATGCCTTGTCAGGTGCAGATGATGATGCGGTGGCACAAGGTTTAGCACATTTGATTAGTGCAGATGGTACAGGCTGGTCGTTCGCAACAGGTTTGTCTTTATTGGTCTGGTTTATTTATGCGCCGCACTGTTTGGCGACTTTAGCAACCGTGCGTCGTGAAACAGGTTCATGGAAACATGTTTCCGTGATGACAGCATACTTATTTGGCTTGGCGTATTTGATGTCTTTCTTCACTTACCAAATTGCTTCGCACATTTGGGGTTAAGAAAGCTGAACTTGCGCTGCTATAACCGCAGCTCATCCCCTTAAAAGGGGAATCATTGGAGAGACGTATGTTTGAATCTTTGATCGTTATGGCATTAGTGTTGTGGAGTGCAGCGGTGGTGTTTAAAAAACTATTTCCGCAATCCGCAAACGCCGTATTAGCAGCGTTATCGAACCGCTGTGATAATTTGGGTTGGCAAAGCGTTGCGCTGTGGTTAAAACCGAAAATGGCAATCGGTTGTGGCGGAGGTTGTGGTTGTTCTACTGAAGAAAGCGCAAAGCCAGAACCAATACAAACTGTCAAATGGCGGTAAAATTTGTCTATACGGATAAAAAAGCCATCGAATGATGGTTTTTTTACGCACTGACACAAAAAAAGCAGAATAAAGTTCAAACTAAAAAAGCATTCAAAACAGCAAAGTGCTAACATTTTCGCCATTCTGTGAACGGTCAATAATGGGGCAAAAATGTTAATACAACGGGGTGGATTAAAAGTTGTCGCGGGCCTAGGAGTTTCAGGCGTATCGGCGGTCAACTTCCTGCATGAACAAGGCTACCAAGTTGCAGTCACAGACTCTCGGGCAACACCGCCTGGGCATGATCAAATTCCATCAAGTGTGCGAACCAGTTTTGGCAAATTAGACAGCGAATTATTGCTGCAAGCCGAAGAAATTATCTTAAGTCCAGGGCTTGCTCCGCAACTCCCAGAGATTCAACAAGCGATTGAACAAGGCATTCCAGTCGTGGGCGATATTCAGTTACTTCGCCGTGCCACAGAAGTCCCAATCGTTGCGATTACAGGCTCGAATGCAAAAAGTACCGTCACCACCTTAATTGGTTTGATGGCAGCAGACGCAGGCAAAAAAGTTGCTGTGGGCGGAAATTTGGGTCGTCCTGCGCTGGATTTACTGAAAGATCAACCTGAATTGATTATTTTAGAATTATCAAGTTTTCAACTTGAAACGACATCTCACCTCAATGCCGAAGTGGCGGTGGTGTTGAATATGAGTGAAGATCACCTAGATCGTCATGGTGATATGTTGGGCTATCACAAAGCCAAACATCGCATTTTCCAAGGTGTGAAAAAACTGGTGTTTAATCGTGATGATAATTTGAGTCGCCCGCTGATTCCTGATGTCATTCCGTTCCAAAGTTTTGGACTAAATGCACCTGATCTCAATCAATATGGTGTATTGAGAGAGTCGGATGGCACCATGTGGTTGGCGCGTGGACTAGAGCGCTTAATCAAAAGCTCTGATTTATATATTCAAGGCATGCACAATGTGGCGAATGCGTTGGCGTGTTTGGCATTGGGTGAAGCGATTGGACTGCCGAGATCGTCGATGTTGGAAACATTGAAAAATTTCAAAGGCTTAGAACATCGTTGCGAATTTGTCAAAACCATCAATGATGTGCGCTATTATAACGACTCCAAAGGTACCAACGTTGGTGCAACCTTAGCTGCAATTGATGGTTTAGGCGCAGCCATTGCAGTCAAACAAGGCAAGCTCGCCTTAATTTTAGGTGGTCAAGGCAAGGGACAAGATTTCAAACCCTTAAAAGATGCAATTCAGAAATATGTGAAAAGCGTGATTTTGATCGGTGAAGATGCAAAGCTAATTGAACAAGCGATTCAAGGTGCAGCCGATATTCAGTTTGCCAGTAGCTTGCAACAAGCGGTTGAGCTTGCACAACAGTTGACCCAAGCCGAAGATGTAGTTTTGCTTTCACCTGCTTGTGCCAGCTTTGATATGTTTAAAAGTTATAATGATCGTGGACAACAATTCGTCGCATGTGTGAATGCGCTGAATGAAAAGAACAACTAGGAACAGCAGTATGGCGAATGTAGCTCCCAATGCAGTACAGAAAATTGCACAGCGCTTAGAACGAGTGTTGCCTAAACTTCCCGCAGAAATGACGGCACGTAATATTTTAATTTTTTGTGTAATTTCTTTACTGTGTTTTGGCTCGGTCATGGTGGCTTCGGCGTCTATGCCTTATGCGGAATACATTCACGAAAATCCATCTTACTTTCTCATTCGTCATGGTATTTCAATTATCGTTGCTGCAATAGTCGCTTTTTTGACCTACCGTGTTTCACTGAGTCTATGGTTTAAAAATGCCTTCCCCTTATGGTTAATTACCATGGTACTGCTTTTGGCAGTCTTGGTGATTGGCTCGGAAGTGAATGGTTCGCATCGTTGGATTAAACTAGGCGTTTTCACGCTGCAACCCACCGAAATTGCCAAAATTGTGATGGCGATTTTCACTGCCGATTATGTGGTGCGCCGTGCTAAAGAAGTACGAACCCATTGGAAAGGCTTGTTCCGTTTGAGTGGAGTGATGGCACTGACCGTAGGCTTTATTGTGGCGGAACCCGACTTAGGTGCAACAGTCGTGATTGTCTTAATGATGGTCGGTGTATTTTTTCTCGCAGGTGCACCTGCAACGCAATTCCTTATTATGTTAGGGGCGATTTTAGCTGGCATTACCGCACTAATTTTATTTGAGCCTTTCCGCTTCCAACGGTTGCTTTCCTTTACCAATCCGTGGGCAGACCCTTTAGGCGTTGGCTATCAACTTTCCAATGCGCTCATGGCATTTGGACGAGGCGAATGGCTAGGCACAGGTTTAGGGCATAGTGTACAGAAATTGTCTTATCTGCCTGAAGCGCATACTGACTTTATGTTAGCAGTACTGGGTGAGGAATTTGGTTTTGTCGGCGTAACTGTGGTGATGATCCTGTCTTTTTCGATGTTGGCGTGTTGCATTCGAATTGGACACCGTGCTTTGCAGCATAACTATTTGCGTGCGGGTTATTTAGCGTATGGCATCAGTATTATTTTTTTGCTACAAATTCTAGTGAATGCAGGCATGAATATGGGGCTAATGCCGACCAAAGGCTTAACCTTGCCGTTTATTAGTTACGGTGGTACGTCATTGATGATGTGTGCTGCGATGATTAGTTTGATTTTAAAAATTGATGCTTCAACGCAAGAGCGCAATCCTGTCAAAGAAGAATCGACCTTTTAGATACTGAATCTTAGACACTAGAAAGCCCTGAGTCATGCTGAGGGCTTTTTTTATGGCTTATAAATATGTGCCATTCAGATTCATTCCTTTAGGAATTAATTCCACATTCCATTGTTGAACGGCTTGTTGCAGCATGATGCGAGGTTGATCAAGCTCAACATTAGGCTGCCCCAATGCTGAAATCACTTGTTTTAATAGTTCAGGTGCTTTGGACAAATCTAAGGCTTGTGCCATATTCTGCTTAGACAGTTTTTGCCCTTGATCATTCATCGCGAGGGGTAAATGCATATAGTTCAATTTGGGATAATCTAACAGCGATCCAAGCCAAATTTGCCGAGCAGTATTATCCAATAGATCTGCGCCACGTACCACATGGGTGATGCCTTGCAAATAATCATCGACAACGACTGCCAGTTGATAGCTGATAATGCCATCTCTACGTTTTAAGACAAAATCACCCAAGTCATTTTTTAGATTGGAACATTGCCGCCCTTGTAGAAGATCGTCAAAACAAATCAGTTGATCGTCAACTTTTAAGCGAATGGCTTGATTTAAAAAATCGAGATGAAGATCACGGCACGTACCGACATAAATGTGATTTGAACCCAATTGTTTGCGCGTACATTCGCAAGCGTAAATCTGCTGAGCTTGTTTAAGCTGTTCCAACACATCTTCATACAGGTCTAAACGATTTTTTTGGAAGATAATGTCGGCATCGGGTTCAAATTCAAACGCATCAATGCAATCTAAAATATGTGATTCGCTATTGGGATAAATTCGGGGAATATCTGTATCTTCGATACGAACGAGCCATTGACCATGATTGGCTTTGGCATCGCAATAACTGGCAACAGCGGTGATGAGAGAACCGAAATGTAATGGGCCAGTAGGTGAGGGGGCAAAACGACCGACGTATGTCATAGAAAATTTATTATCGTTGTTTTAAACCTCCCCTAACCCCTCCTAAAAGGAGGGGAATACCACGAATCCTATAAGGTGTGGATTTCGTAGTACCCCTCCCTTTACTAAAGGGAGGTCGGGAGGGATTCTTAACCGTTATTTTGCTTTTCTTTGATTTCAGCCAAGGTTTTGCAATCAATGCAGAGCGTCGCAGTTGGGCGAGCTTCTAATCGACGTAAGCCAATTTCAATGCCACACGTTTCGCAGAAACCATAGTCTTCGTTTTGAATTGCTTCAAGCGATTGTTCAATCTTACGAATCAGTTTGCGCTCACGATCACGGGTACGTAATTCAATGGCAAATTCTTCTTCTTGCGTTGCGCGGTCATTTACATCGGGCAATGCAGTAGATTCATCTTGCATAGTATTCAATGTACGGTCTACTTCAGACATCAATTCAGCTTTCCACGCATTTAAAATTTGGCGGAAATGCTCAAGTTGACCATCAGACATATATTCTTCATTTTTCTTTGGCTGATAAGGAGCAATACCAAATAAGCTGGCAGTCGTTCCAATATCAGGCGTTTTTGCTTTTGGTTTACGCACACGTTTTACAGGCGTTTTTTGTTCGTCAATCACTTCTATCTGTTCATCCAAGACTTGATTTTGGTTGTCATTCGCCATATAGGGCATTCCTCATCATAAACGTATTATCAATACGCAAAAAATATGGTGATATGCAAGTGTTTTTATAAAAACCCACGATGGATTTCCCCATCAGGGGCGTCATCATATAGCGTTTTTTGGCAAGATGGTAGTCATTCGTGCGGAGATTTACTGACAAATTTTCGATCTGTTTTATTATCAAAAGTTTAGTCATATCCTAACACTTCTGAGCTATTCATTCTGTGTGAAGTCGGGAGACGAAATACTTGTGTTTGCAGTTCGCCGTTGGCTTTTAAACAAATATAACGATAACCAGGATGCTCTTCATCTAAAGCAAATTTATCACTCTTCGGTTTAAATTGAATACACGTTGACGGTGTCGATAAAAATTCAATATTCTGCCAAATATGCGTCGCGTCCTGATGGACATGCCCGCAGATAATGGCTTTTACATTGGAAAAGGGTTGGATTGCATCGAGTAAATCGGAAGAATTTTTTAATCTGTGCTGGTCAATCCACGCCGATTGCATGGCAAAAGGATGGTGATGACACGCAAGTACTACATGGCGATCGGCGAGTTGGCTCAGTAAATGGGTTAAACGTTGTAGCTGAATCTCGGCAATTTTCCCATCAATACGATTTGGTTGCGCGCTATTCAGCAGAATAATACACCACTGACCCAATTCAACGATTGTGGGTTCTGTTGGGTCACTTTCATGAAAAGGAAAATTCGCGACATCATCATGATTGCCCGGCACTTGAAAAAATGGCACTGCCAAGTTTTCCATGTACTTTAAATAACGTTGATAAGTCACTGTTGTCGGTGTTTGTGCCACATCACCTGTATGTACAATTAAATCAATTTTTGGATGCTGTTGACGTATCAAATCAATAACAGCATGAAAACTTTGTTCGGGATGCATCCCAACAAATTCTAAATCTGGAGATTCCAATAAGTGTGTGTCGGTAATTTGGATCATCACAAAATCTTGTTGCGATGCCTTTGAGACGTGAAAAGTCACCGCCTAAGCTCCTCGGTTTTCTTATTATTGTTGTCATTGTTTTGGATGTGTTGTGCAAGCCATTGTAAAGCCATGATTACAGCTGCATTTTTTAAACGTCCATTTTTGAATAATGTCTCTAAGTCTGAATATTCAAAAATATGTAGTTGAATATTTTCCCCTTCGTCTGGCATACCAAATACGCCGCCGTGCGTAGGTAGCTCCACTTCCGCCACATATAAGTGGAAAAATTCAGAACAAGCGCCTGCTGAAGGGAAAAAACTAAAGAGATGTTTTAACTCTGTGATCTCACAACCCGATTCTTCAAGACTTTCACGACGAATACAGTGTTCAGGCGATTCATCGCCATCGATCACGCCTGCAATAATTTCAAGTTGCCATGCAGAATCGACATCATTCAGCGCGCCAATCCTAAATTGTTCAATCAGTGCGAAACGTAGTTGTTGGTCGTTGTACAATAAAACACCCGCCGCTTCTGGGCGACGAATGAGTTCTCGTTGAATGACAGGCGAATATTCACTTTGATTAAATAAGCGATGCTTAAGGTGCACCTGTTCTACTTGAGTGAATCCTCGGAATAAATATTCTCGAGATTCTATCGTAACGTCGGATGCTGAATAGCTGGCGTGGTCAAGAATAGTCATCTTCAAGGGGGATGAGATTGTACATATCTCATCCTACCCGAGAATGATTTTTAGACAAATGTTTTTTTCGCCAAATTACACCTTGTGGTACAACTTTTGACCATGTTCCTGATAAGCGGTTTTCATGGCGTTGAGACCCGCTTCAACCTCTGCATTATCATCCTTAGATGATTTCGCATTTTGTTGATTTTGCGCATAATCTCTCACATTTTGTGTGATCTTCATCGAACAGAATTTAGGGCCACACATTGAACAGAAATGCGCCGATTTATGTGCATCTTTTGGCAGCGTTTCATCGTGCATACTGCGTGCCGTATCAGGGTCTAAGCTCAAATTAAATTGATCATCCCAACGGAATTCAAATCGTGCTTTTGACAAAGCATTATCACGGACTTGTGCACCCGGATGTCCTTTTGCCAAGTCAGCAGCATGTGCTGCAATTTTGTAGGTGATAATGCCGTCTTTCACATCTTTTTTGTTCGGTAAGCCTAAGTGTTCTTTTGGCGTGACATAACACAACATTGCCGTACCATACCAACCGATCATGGCTGCGCCAATCGCGGAAGTAATGTGGTCATAACCTGGTGCAATATCAGTCGTCAATGGCCCAAGCGTATAGAAAGGCGCTTCTTTACAGACTTCAAGTTGCAAGTCCATATTTTCTTTAATCATATGCATTGGCACATGACCTGGCCCTTCAATCATCACTTGCACGTCATGTTCCCATGCACGATGGGTCAGTTCACCGAGGGTTTTTAATTCGCTAAATTGAGCTTCATCGTTGGCATCTTGAATGCTGCCCGGGCGCAAACCATCACCTAAGCTAAATGACACATCATACGCTTTCATGATTTCGCAAATTTCATCAAAGTGCGTATAGAGGAAGTTCTCTTGGTGATGCGCCAAGCACCATTGCGCCATGATCGAACCGCCACGAGACACGATGCCTGTTAAGCGATTTGCAGTCATTGGTACATAGCGTAGTAATACGCCTGCATGGATGGTGAAATAATCCACACCTTGCTCAGCTTGCTCAATGAGCGTGTCTTTAAAGATTTCCCATGTTAAATCTTCAGCTACGCCATCGACTTTTTCTAAGGCTTGATAAATTGGAACGGTACCAATTGGCACAGGCGAATTGCGGATAATCCATTCGCGAGTTTCGTGAATATTTTTACCTGTTGATAAATCCATAATGGTATCGGCACCCCAGCGAGTTGCCCACGTCATTTTCGCCACTTCTTCATCAATACTTGAGCCGAGTGCGGAGTTACCAATATTGGCATTAATTTTCACCAAGAAATTACGACCAATAATCATCGGTTCAATTTCAGGATGGTTAATATTGGCAGGGATAATCGCACGTCCTTCAGCAATTTCTTGACGGACAAATTCAGGGGTAATTTCAGTTAAATTTTTGGCACCGAAATTTTGTCCTTCATGCTGACGTAAATCAATATTTTCACGTTGACGTTGGTTTTCACGAATGGCGATATATTCCATTTCAGGCGTGATAATGCCTTGTCGTGCATAATGCATTTGCGAGACGTTTTTACCCGCTTAGCACGACGTGGTTTTTGAATATGTGCAAAACGAATATCGGCAGTCCGAATATCTTTTAATCTTTCTTGCCCAAAAGATGAACTAAGTGTCTCTAAACGTTCAGTATCGTCACGTTCTTCAATCCAACTTTCACGGACATTTGGCAAACCTTGATTTAAATCAATCTTTACATTTGGGTCGGTATAGACGCCAGACGTGTCATAGACCATGACTGGTGGATTATATTCGCCACCTAAACCTGTCGGCGTTTCAGTCAAACTAATTTCACGGAACGGCACTTGAATGTCTGGGCGAGAACCTTGGATATAGATTTTTTGTGATGCAGGTAAAATTCGGGTGAGATCTTTAGCGTCTTGCTCATGTTGAGCAGAAATATCAGCAGTGGACAGATTCGTTAATTGGTTCATGACATGATCCTAATAGAAAGCATTAACGAATCAAGCACGATCAAAAACGCTGGCAGACTTATCTTCTTGATAAATATAGCTAAGTTTTTGTTGGGCTTGATTCCTACGCAGGGATTAACCTGATCAGGTTCAACGGTACTGATTTTTAAATTTACGAATTAAAATCATCTCAGCAGCTTATTAGCCGCGCTCCGTCAAGCAATGCGTTTAGCCTAACAGATTTTGTACTTTTAAGGGTATCAATTCGTGATGGTTCACAATCTAGAAATCCGTGTTATTGTCATAAAACTTTCATGATTGTTGTGTTTTAATCACCCATCATTTTCCATGCGTCAGTGGAGGCATACTGTGAGTCCAAGTAATCCTGTGTTAGGTCACCATATTTCTTCACAATTTAATGAAGACTTACAAGATGTTCATACCAAATTTATGACCATGGGCGGTCTGGTTGAGCAGCAAGTGGCAAATGCCATTCATGCGCTGTTAGAAACAGATGCAAATTTAGCCGTCGATGTACAATTCAAAGACAGTGTCGTGAATCAATTTGAACGTGATATTGATGAAGGATTGACTTTGATTTTAGCGCGTCGTCATCCTGCTGCAATTGATTTGCGTATGGTAATTGCGATGAGCAAAGCCAATACCGACCTTGAGCGTATTGGTGATGAAGCTTCTAAAATTGCTCGAATTGCACAAAATTTGTGTGAAGAAGGTGAGTCGCCACGTGGTTATGTGGAAGCACGTCATATTGGTAATCAAGTTCGTGTGATGATTCATGATGCACTAGATGCATTTGCACGCCTTGATGCTGAACAGGCGCTTCGAGTTGTAATGGCGGATGGTGATATTGATCGTGAATATCAATCAGCAACACGCACATTGATGACCTATATGATTGAAGATCCACGTCATATTTCGCGTGTGATTAATGTGATGTGGGTGTTGCGTTCTTTAGAGCGTATTGGTGATCATGCACGAAATATTTCAGAGCAAGTGATCTATATGGCGAAAGGTACGGATGTACGTCATACCAGTATCGAAGAAATTGAACAAAAAGTGAATCAACCATAATAGATCATAATTCATCAATAAATTGATAAAGGTCTGCTGAGCAATTCGCAGACCTTTATTTGTTTGCAGATAGCAATTTCTGTTATTCGTTTTTTTTAAACTCTGTTTCTATTTTTTTTCATACTTTGTGTAGAATGTCATTTAAGCCCTATGTTGGAGTATATGAAGATGATGCGGTTTTTTAGACAAAAAAATAAAGCCAGTTTTGTATTTTTTATTATTACCCTCTACGCTTTTTTAGGCTTTGGTTTGGGCTTTATCATTTGGGAATATGTTCTGCAATAAAAAAATCCCAGACTTCGGGGGAAAGTCTGGGAGAGAAATATCATGCTTTGCTGAGATATGGGGTTATCTCTATCTTTCTATGACCTATTATAAGGTTACTGATCGACAGTGTCATGTAGACAACTGTGTATAGTCTGTAATGCTTTATTGCTTATGTAAATAATGCGTAAAATTGATGCGATGGAGTTTGCATTTTATAGGCTGATTGTTGGTTGGGGGTAAGGAAATAGTGATGATTATAAGCTAGATAAATGAAGCAAGATTTTACTGTTTGTTATAACTTTGATTTTATTTACTGAGTTGGATACTAAAGCAACGACAATTAATCGTTACTTTAGTTGAGATTACGAACATCTTGCTTATATTGCGCTAGGGCAGAGCGGTGCCCTGCTTAACTTTGAACTGCGAACATAGCTCTTCGTCTTGCGACACAGGCAACGATTATTAATCGTTGCTGATGCTTTACTCGAAGCGTAGCTTCTCGCCTTGCATAAGAGACTCTTTTTAAATGCAGTCTGCGCGGACTTTGTCCTTGCCTTGCAGAAAACTAAAGCGTTGCTTTAGTTTTCTTCAGGCTTCCACCCTTCTGCTTTTTCTACACTGTCGTCATTCGAGAAAAATTTCTCGCGCTGTTCTTCGAGGAATTTCTTAGCATCGGGTTCAAACACGTTCAAGCGTTTTTCATTAATCAGCGTGGTTTGGTGTTTTAACCATTCTTGCCACGCTTGTTTTGAAATATTCTCAAAGAACTCTTGACCTTTTACACCCGGAAATGGGGCAAAATCGAGACCGTCCATTTCTGTTTGGTATTTGCGGCAAAATACTTGTCTAGTCATCATAGCATCCAGTGATGTCCCTCTTTAGCAAAGAGGGTGAGCTGCGATTAAAGCAGCGTAAAGAGATTAATAAAGCTGTTCTAGGCGAGCGTGTGCACGAGCAATTGCCGCTTCCACTTGTTTAGGCGCAGTACCGCCAATATGATCGCGTGCATTCACCGATGCTTCGAGTGTTAACGCTTTTTCAAAAACATCTGCTTGAATTAAATTTGAAAATTGTTGTAACTGCTCAAGGGTTAATTCAGATAAGTCTTTGTTTTCTGCCACACCTAAAGCCACCGCTTTACCTACAATTTCATGTGCATCACGGAACGCCACACCATTTTTTACCAAATAATCGGCTAAGTCAGTTGCAGTCGAAAATCCACGTAAAGCTGCTTCACGCATAATTTCAATGTTTGGTACCAGTGCAGGAATCATGTCGGCGAATGCCATGAGCGAGCCACGCACGGTATCAATCGCATCAAATAAGGGTTCTTTGTCTTCTTGGTTGTCTTTATTATAAGCCAATGGCTGACCTTTCATTAAGGTGAGTAGGCTGATTAAATCACCAAAAACACGACCCGACTTACCACGAATAAGCTCAGGAACATCAGGATTTTTCTTTTGCGGCATAATGGATGAGCCAGTACAAAAGCGATCTGGAATATTCACAAATTTGAATTGTGCAGATGTCCATAAAATGAGTTCTTCAGACATACGTGATAAATGCATCATGATTAATGCAGCAGCAGCATTGAATTCAATGGCAAAATCACGGTCTGAAACGGCATCCAATGAATTTTCAGAAACGGCTTCAAAACCTAAAAGTTCAGCGGTAAAGGCACGATCAATGGGATAGGTTGTGCCCGCAAGCGCTGCTGAACCCAGTGGCATACGATTAACACGTTTGCGGCAGTCTTGCAGACGTTCGGTATCACGTACCAACATCTCAAACCAAGCCAACAAATGATGACCAAAAGTCACAGGTTGCGCCGTTTGCAAATGAGTGAAACCTGGCATGATGGTATTAATATTTTGACTTGCCAAACCCAATAGGCCTTTTTGCAAACGTAGCAATAAACCTAAGATATCATCAATTTCATCACGTAAATATAAGCGAATATCAGTCGCGACTTGGTCGTTACGGCTACGGCCTGTGTGTAATTTTTTACCTGTAATACCAATTCGTTGAGTCAAACGCGACTCAATATTCATGTGCACATCTTCTAAATCAATCCGCCATTCAAATTGACCCGCTTCAATTTCAGCTTGAATAGTACTTAAACCTTGAACAATGTCGTCGCGCTCAGCATCCGTCAGCACGCCAACTTTGGCAAGCATGGTGGCATGTGCAATAGAACCTGCGATATCTTGTTTATAAAAACGTTGGTCAAATTGCACAGATGCGGTAAATTCTGCAACAAAAGCATCAGTTGCTTCAGCGAAGCGGCCGCCCCACATACCGGAAGTTTGATGTGGGCTTGCGGAAGAAGGGGATTCAGAAGATGTGGTCATGGCAGCTCAGGAAAATAAAAAAGAGTATAGCAAATCCAAACGCAGTTGCCGAAATTCGACGCAATAAGTTATCGCAATCTCGTCAATTGAATGCATCTGGCTCTTATTTTTTTACGAAAATTGGTCAATCGCAACATTTATTAGAGTTAATTGTAGCGAGTCAGGTGTTGGCGATGCTGTTGGCTTTAGCTGAAGCACGCGGTTGGCAGATGTTGGAAGTGGTTCGTGTTTTACAGTACTTATTGTTTATTAATTGGACAATTTTGTGCTTTTCTGCGCTGGTTGACTATTTTCGGGAGTTTTTTGCCAAATTTAGTCAGAAAACAGCATTCATTTTAGGGTTTATTTTACTTCAACTGATTGTTTTATTAACTACTTGTGCGATAAATGTAATTCAATATTGGGCAGGGCGTTCCGGTAATTTTTCTGAAGAGATTTTATTTCAGGGAACAGGTCTACATTTGAGTTATGGTGTTTTGTTGGGCGCGTTTTGTTTGCGTTATTTATATATGCGCGAACAATGGTTGAGTCAGCAATACAGTGAGCTCAATGCGCGGATTCAGGCAATGCAAGCGCGTATTCATCCACATTTTTTATTTAATAGCTTAAATAGTGTGGTGAGTCTGATCGCGATTGATCCTGATAAAGCTGAACATATGTTAATTAATTTGTCGCGATTATTCAGGGCGAGTTTTCAGGAACTCAAGCTGGTGAGCCTAGCAGAAGAAATTGATTTATGTCAGCAGTACTTAAGTATTGAAAAAATGCGTTTAGGGGTACGTTTAAAGGTAGAATGGAATGTACAAGCAAGTGAAATGGATTTAAAACGAGTCACGATTCCTTTATTAACATTGCAACCTTTGCTCGAGAATAGTATTTTTCATGGCGTGGAAAAGAGTTTGCAGCCATCTACTGTGAGTGTATTGGTAGAAATATTGCAAAATCAGGTCAGTATAGTCATTACGAATCCATATTCTGCCGATACAATAAAATCGACCAGGGGAAATGGTATTGCAATTGAAAATGTGAAACAGCGCCTAAAAGCCTATTATGGGCAAACAGTGAAGTTTCAGGTTTATAAAGGTGCGGTGATTTACACAACCGTGGTGAGCTATACCTACCGCGTAAAATAATAAGTCTAGTTAATCATAAAAATGATGGATGATGTGAACGGTGACAAGGAGGACAAGATGAGAGTTCTGATTGCTGATGATGAACCTCTGGCAGTAGAGCGTTTGTCACGATTGGTGGCTCAAATGGGTCATGAGGTGGTGGCAACAGCACATCATGGGCAAGATGTGCTCGATCATATTGACGATGCATCGCCAGATGTCGTATTGCTGGATATTCAAATGCCAGGCATGAACGGTTTGCAATGTGCAGAACAATTGAGCCACTTAAATCCACGACCAGCCATTATTTTTTGTACGGCTTATGATCAACATGCACTGGACGCATTTAAATTTCAAGCACAAGGATATTTGCTGAAACCTGTGGCACAACAAGACTTACAACAAGTGTTTAATCACATCACTCAATTGACACAAGCGCAAATGACAGGTTTACAACAACAAAGTGATATGAACGAGCCGAAAAACCAAAGACATCAAATTGCTGCCAAAACCTATCGCGGGGTCGAATTGATTCCTGTGGAAAATATTTATTATTTTTTGGCAGATCAAAAATATGTCACCATCCGTCATAAAAATGGCAGTGTATTGATTGACGAAACTTTAAAGGATTTGGAAACAGATTTTTCTGATCGCTTTATTCGAATCCACCGTAATGCGTTGGTTTCTCTTGATTATTTGGAAGGTTTAGAGTTAATCGCAGCGGGACAATATCAAGTTAAATTACGTGAACTTGAAGAGCGATTATCAGTCAGTCGGCGTCATTTACCGAGTTTAAGAGAATGCATGCACCAGTTATAGGTGCAGAATGGATTGCAATTTGAAAGGTCGTCGAATGATTTTTCACTTGCAATTTTAATCGATCAAGTTAATTTGGAAACAATTGCTTTCTTCATTGCTGCATTCGATTTATGAAAACCCTTAAAATTGCGACTCGACAAAGCCCACTGGCACTTTGGCAGGCGGAGCATATTCGCTCTCGATTAAATCAACTCTATCCTGACCTCACTGTTGAATTGGTCAAATTTGTCACGCAAGGCGATAAAATTTTAGATACGCCATTGGCTAAAATTGGTGGCAAAGGTCTGTTTGTAAAAGAACTGGAAGCAGCGTTACTTGATGGTCGTGCAGACTTGGCTGTGCATTCGATGAAAGATGTGCCAATGCATTTACCCGACGGTTTAAGCTTGGCGGTGATTTGCGAGCGTGAAGATCCGTTCGATGCCTTTGTTTCAAATCAATATCAACATTTCAATGAATTGCCGCAAGGTGCGAAAGTTGGTACATCTAGCCTGCGCCGCAAATGTCAGATATTACAGCAACGACCTGATTTGGAGATTATTGATTTACGTGGCAATGTCGGCACGCGCTTATCAAAACTCGATGAGGGTTTATATGATGCCATTATTTTGGCCAGCGCTGGTTTGAAACGTCTAGGACTAGCAGATCGGATTCGCCATAGCTTATCGGCAGAAATCAGTTTACCTGCGGTCGGTCAAGGTGCATTAGGCTTAGAGTGCCGTTCTAATGATTCAGCTTTATTAAAACTTATTGAACCACTTCAACACCAAGAAACGTCTAACTGTGTCCGTGCAGAACGTGCTTTTAACGCCTATTTGGAAGGCGGTTGCCAAGTGCCGATTGCAGGTTATGCAACTTTGCGCAATGATCAAATTCAAATTGAAGGGCGTGTTGGCAGTGTCGATGGTAAGGTCATCCTAAAAGCGCAGCGTGTTGGAGCGATCGAGCAAGCAGAACAGCTTGGTGAGCAACT
Source organism: Acinetobacter sp. (assembly GCA_035426725.1). GTDB lineage: Bacteria > Pseudomonadota > Gammaproteobacteria > Pseudomonadales > Moraxellaceae > Acinetobacter. The sequence goes on along the minus strand of DAOMAH010000011.1, from coordinate 1,225 downwards.
TGCACAAGATTTATTGGCACAAGGGGCTGGTGATTTATTGAAAGCATTGCACGAATGATTTTTATCAATACGCGTCCTGCAAGTCGTGCTGATGATTTGACAAAAGCATTGAACGATGCGAGATATCAGGTTGAGTCTTTGCCTTTGCTTGAGTTAGTGGCGCAACCTTTTTCAAATGAATTACAACAACTTTACCAACAGCTGAGCGAGACGCAAATCATTGTGGTAGTGAGTCCGACCGCCGTTGAAATTGGCATACGTTATTTGCAAAGAGCAGGACTTCCACTTCAACAACTTAAACATATTCAGTGGATTGCCGTTGGAAATGCGACAGCTCAAGCCTTGGCAAAATTTAATATCGAAAGTCATGTTCCTGAAGTGGAAAGTTCGGAAGGGATGTTGGAGCTTCCGATTTTACAGCAGCAAGATCATCTAAAGAAAATCGCTTTTTGGCGAGGTTTAGGTGGGCGGCAATTTATGATGCAACAGTTGCAGCAGCAAGGCGTAAGCCTGCTTAACTTTGTCCTGTATCGCCGTCAATGCCCTGAGAACAGTGTGGTTCATTTTCCAAAAATTATCGCCAAGCTTAAAGATCGACAATCTGTAGTGGTTTTAATCAGTAGTGAAGCCAGTTGGAATTATTGGCAACAGTTATGTCATTCATCTGCAACACAGGTAGAATGGATTTATATGGTGTTAGGTTCGCGATTAGCGCATTTGGTGCAGGCGACTTCATCTGCTGCAACAAACAATATCATTCAGTTGGATAGCTTATCTGCCGTGGAAATCATTCAGCGGATGTGTGCTTGGCAAGGCAATTTATGAAAAAAATAATGTACTTGGTTGTTCTTTTGGTTGGCGTGTGGCTAGTGAAGTTGAGTTTTAATGCCATACAATCTGCTCAAGCAATTGATCAGCTGCAACAGCAGTTGATTGACACAGAGCAACGTTCAGTCTTGTTAAATGATCAACTGGTTGCGTTACAGCGTCAGTTGCAACAGGGCAATCATGATGAAAATGTTCATGCCACCACTGCACTTCCTGCGCCAATGATGGGTATTGCTCCTGCGTTGTTAATCCAAACGCAATTACAGTTGGTGCAGTTTGCGCTTGATCAACAACAGTATATTTATGCATTGGATCATCTCCATCAAGTACAGCAAAATCTGCCACAATCGCATGTGGCAGTGGCATTGCAACATAGTCTCAACAGCGCAATAGCCCA
>DAOMAH010000010.1:16038-18692 GCA_035426725.1 Acinetobacter sp. | reverse complement strand
ATCGTCTCCAACTGTGCCGCATTCTACAGCTTTATTGAGACAGCGCAAGCGGTTTCTTGGTATTTAGAATTGAGTGGTTATTTCTTGCACAAATAAGGCTGGAAATGCGCCATTTGATCTAACAGATGCTCTTCTTTATTTTTTTCTTGCCAGTGTAATGGTCGACAATCAATATATTCACAATATCCCGAGCCTTCATAGTTCTGATTATCCCAAAGCAATTGATACTCAAAACTGCCCACGTATCCCGCGCCCAAACCAAATTTATAATCGCCGCGACTTTGGGCTTTTAAGTGAAAAATAATGCCTTCATCTTGTTGATATTGCCAAATGAATTCTCGCGGCAGATACATCTCCCGCCCATTTGGTGTTTGAACTTTTGGATAGACACGCGTGACATCAAAAATAACCTGATGATCATAAAGCGTTGTCGTTTGATTGGACTGAATTTCAATTCGTGAAACTACAATGTTATTCCATTGATTTCTGAGTTCAGACAAAATGATTTGCAAGTCAGAATTGACCTGAATAATTTGGTAGGTAAAGAAATGAAAAGCAATGAAAGGCAAATAAATCGCTCTCGAATGTCTTAAAATACCATTGGCTTGTATTTCATATTTTTGGTTTTTATAAATAATTTCGCCCTCGCACTGGCAGCGGACATACCAATAATCCCCGATGCCCCACTGCAAAGCTGAGTGGTTTTCAATTTCAGCAGCATAAGTCACCTTAAGATGACAGCTAAGTTCGTCATCAGTTCGGTTAAAATAATAATGAGGTAAATCGACGTGGATTTGATCTACATCTAAAAACTGATAATGATCAACTTCTAACTGGCATTGTTCTTTCACACTATAACTTTTCAAATGCCCGACTGATACAGCACTGGTGGTGACTAAAACGGTTGCTGTATCAATTGCTGTTGTGTCAATTGCACTAGCATTGTAGCAAATTGGGATGCGTGGCTGCCCCATCAAACTAATAAAATTCAAATAATGAAAGGGCTCAGGCAGATTCGGCAAAATCAACGCCTGATAAACAATTTTAAATAAACCTTTGGGCGGATGAAAAGTTAAAGCATCTGACTTATTGAGGTTCAGTAGCTTTAATTGATTGTTATTTATCAATTTAGCCATGCTGAACCTCCATTTTTTAGCTTATTATTTTTGGATCATTTTTTTTAGCGAATAACGTCGTTACGAAGCCTGACAGTACATACAGGATGCACACAATTAAGATACCTACAGGAATGTTGTACGTGATTGCAGAAAAAATCAAGACCACAGGTAACATCACAACAAAAGGTACACGTTTGCGATCCATTTGTTTAAATGAATAGTATTTGATATTTGAGATCATCAACAATCCAACACTCACCATCACCACAGCATTGATGGCCTGAACCACAATATCTTTTAAATCAAATACAAAAGGAAAGTCTCGCCCGACCCATACAATTGAGATGACCGTCACCGCAGCTAACGGGCTGGCGATTCCAATAAAATAACGTTTATCGACCACGCCAATTTGCACATTGAAACGCGCTAAACGAAATGCAGCACAGGCGGTATAAACAAAACAGCACGCCAAACCAACACGACCTAAATCATGCAAACTCCAGCTATACATCAGTATTGCAGGTGCAACGCCAAAAGCCAAAAGATCTGATAGAGAATCGTATTGTTCGCCAAATGCACTTTGTGCACCAATTGCACGTGCCACTCGACCATCCAAACCATCTAGCAACGCAGCCAAAAATATGGCATAAATCGCTTGATTAAAATTACCATTCATACTAGCAATGATTGAATAAAAGCCTGATAGCAATGCCGCCGTTGTGATTAAATTTGGCCATAAATAAATGCCACGGCGTTTTACTTTTTGTCCCTCATGGGTTTGCTCTTCTTCTTCAACTTCAAACGTAATGCCATCAAATGGATGATCATCTTTATTTAAATCAGATTCAGGTTTAGGAGAATTTGTCATTATTTTTTAATTCCTCAAGATATTTTGACGCAAGCGGGCTATTCGCCCACCAACCAACGTACCGCAGCGTGACCACCATTTTCACTCATCTTCAAATGAGGGAATAGCCATTGCAACGCTTGATCTGCATCTTCTGAAAATTTCCACGGTGGATTAATCACCAATAACCCACAACCATTTAACCCAACAGGCGTATCATCTGGCCAAACACAAATTTCGCAAATCAATTGACGACGAATACCTGTTTTAAACATTTTCTTTTCAAAACGTTCAATCATTGCACGGTCTTTAATTGGATACCAAACAGCAAAAACACCTGTCGGCCATTTTGTATGCGCGACGTGCAAAAGTTCAACCAATTGCGGAAAATCTTTACGTTCAAGCTCGTATGGCGGGTCAATCATGACCAATCCACGCTTTTCTTTCGGTGGAATTACCCCCAACAAACCTTCATAGGCATCACGCTCATGCAAGCCCATACGTTTATCATAAACATTATGATCTAACTGCTGAAATACGTCTCGCTGCATTTCAAACACAGTGGCTTTATCCATTTCACGCATGGCTTGTAACGCAAACCACGGAGAACCTGGATAGCTCCCCTTACCTTCTTTGGCACGCAAATCATCAACAATCTTTAAAAATTGCTGAACGCTTTCAGGCGCCTG
>DAOMAH010000010.1:0-16028 GCA_035426725.1 Acinetobacter sp. | reverse complement strand
TTCCACATCACCTAATTGCACTAAACGATGAATACCCGTTAGAAATTCGCCCGACTTTTGCGACGGCGCAAGTGATAAATTATATTTACCTGCTCCACCATGCGTATCAATGTAGCGGTACGGCTTATCTTTGGTATTTAAACGATTGAGCAGTTGCAGTAAAAGCACATGCTTCATAACATCGGCAAAGTTACCCGCATGGAAATGGTGACGGTAATTCATGTTGACAATTATTCCTCAATTCAGAGGATAGTTTAACATGAAAATAGTGGCTATTCTTTAACGTAGAATTGATCGTCTAAAATCGAATGACAATCAAACAAATATTTTCACTGGAGTGATATGCAATTCACCTCTACTTCACTCTCTCGTCAGCTTGATTCTTGGAATTTAGAGCAAGTACTAGATGATTTAAATGAATATGGATTCGCAATAATTAATGATGCTTATTCGATTGAATATACCCAGTCTTTGGTTCAAGAATGTTCAACTCATCTTGCTGAATTTAGAGCAGCAGGTGTAAAGAGCGGTGTTATCAGTCACATTCGTAGTGATCATATTTTATGGATTGATGATCAATTACCGATTGCACAACATCATCTACACGCGTTACAGCAGCTATCTGAAAATTTAAACCAAGCATTTTATTTAGGCATTAAAGAAGTCGAAGCACATTTTGCGTGTTATAACGCAGGCGAATTTTATGCTTTGCATCGTGATAATCCACAACAAAAAAATGACCGCGTCATTTCAACCGTTTTTTATTTACATGAACATTGGCAAGCCGATTGGGGCGGACAATTGCACCTACAAGATAAGCAAAATGATTGGCATATCATCGAACCCCAACCGAATCGTTTAGTGATTTTTCAAAGCGATTTATTGCATGAGGTCTTACTTTCCAAGCAGCAACGACTTTCAATCACCGCATGGTTACGCAGCGGTAATTCAATTTGGAAGACTTAAGCCCTTTTAATTATTAAAACCAACCCGATATAGCTATACATAACTGAAGTATTGGAACATTCAATGGCTGATGAAATCAAACAAGTAATCGCGCGATTAGGTGAAACAGATCAATTGTTTTTATCTAACAATACGCCTGAACTGGCTTTAGAGCGTGCTGATTTGCGTTTGCAATTGGTGACGATTAGCCACCTACGTCAGGAACAACTGCATTTTCTCCAAGAAGCGATTGTGTTGCTGGAACAGGCTCGAATTGAATATGAAGAAATGCCTTTAAGATTATATTTGAATTTGTCTCTTCAATTGGCGAAGGCATATATGCTGTACTTTGAACTCACCAAAGAACAACGCTTTGCCTTAATTACTCAGCAAATTCTAAAACCGCTTGCCTATAATGAAGATGTCGATATTTATTTCTTTTTAGCGTATGCATCTGCAGCCAAGCAAGAACTTGCGTTAACGCAGCACTGGTTAAAGAAATATTTTTCCTGCCTAAATCATGATCAAGAATTAATTCACAACCACCCTGCTTTTAGCGTAGCGCGTCAGCAAGATTGGTTTAAAAAATTGATTTTACCTAAAGCTCACTAAGTGAGCTTTCGTCTTTTTCAAGAAGGCATACTATCTACATGTAATTGCTGATTCAGCTCATCAATTACAATTGCCCATTCATCATCTTTTTTCCAATTACTGATAATAAAATCGTGCTGTGCCTTCGACCAAAATGGTGCCTTATGTAATGGAATGTCCGAAGTCAATTGATGTGTGTCAATAAACTGATCGATTGCATCTGCACTTGCATCTAACCCCAATTGCTCAAATAAAAGTTCTAAAGTTGGTTGTTGCACAAACATTATTATTCTCCCTTAGCCTAACTGCTCTTTTTACATTAAACCGATAAAATGATTCGGTCAGTTACTTCTCTATACAGCTTGTTATTTTTTGTTCTTATTAAAAAATTTACACATAAAAAAACGCTCTCAAATGAGAGCGTCCTTAACTTATCTCAAAGATAAATTAGTTTAACATGTCAGCAATCGCAGCACGTTCATCTTCAAGTTCTTGAAGTGTCACGTTCATGCGTTCACGGCTGAATTCATCAATTTCAAGACCTTCAACACGTGTATATTCGCCATTTTCACAAGTTACTGGCACGCCGTACATCACGCCTTCTGGAATACCATAAGAACCGTCAGAAGGAATACCCATTGTTACCCATTCGCCGTTTGTGCCAAGCGCCCAATCACGCATATGGTCAATTGCAGCATTTGCAGCTGAAGCAGCTGAAGACAAACCACGCGCTTCAATAATCGCAGCACCACGTTTACCAACGGTAGGAAGGAATGTGTTTGCATTCCAGTCTGCATCGTTGATTTTGTCTTTTAGGTTTACGCCATTTGCAGTCGCAAAACGGTAGTCAGCATACATTGTTGGAGAGTGGTTACCCCAAACTGTAAGATTTTTGATGTCAGCAACAGCAACACCAGCTTTTTGAGCAATTTGAGTCAACGCACGGTTGTGGTCAAGACGTAACATTGCTGTAAAGTTTTTCGCTGGAAGATCTGGCGCAGATTTCATTGCGATATAAGCGTTGGTGTTTGCAGGGTTACCTACAACCAATACTTTAACATTGCGGCTCGCAACTTCGTTTAATGCTTGACCTTGTCCAATGAAAATTTCACCGTTCACTTTCAACAAGTCAGCACGTTCCATACCTGGACCACGTGGACGTGAACCAACTAATAATGCGTAATCAGCATCTTTAAATGCAACTTTTGGATCATCAGTCCCGATCATGCCCGCCAATAATGGGAAAGCACAGTCATCAAGTTCCATCATCACGCCTTTCAACGCTTGCTGAGCTTTCTCAAAAGGAACTTCAAGTAATTGTAAAATTACAGGTTGATCTTTACCTAACATTTCTCCGCTTGCAATACGGAATAGTAAGCTATAGCCAATTTGACCTGCTGCGCCTGTAACGGCAACACGAACGGGTTGTTTCATGTGATAGTCTCCAATGAGATGCATTAGCCCGTTTGAGTTCTACGGGACTCAAACGAATGATCATAAACGGCAAATATTGTACTCTAAACCAAGCATAGATGCATGGAAAAGAGAATGAATTTCAACAAAAGTCCGATAGAAAATATAAATCAAAGCAGTTAGAAAACTTAATAACTACCTTTAATTGTGAACTCGCTTGGGCAAGCTGTAACAATATGACTATCACACTGCTTATACTTACCATTTTTTTGATAACAAACTCGAATCTCAGTCAAAATCGAATCCATCTTCGATGGCTGACACGTAAAACGAATGCTATTTGGCGATAACGATGGATTCAATTTTATGAATTGCTGTCTGAGTGTCTCTTTCTGCACTTCAATCGTATTTGGATTGGTTAAATCTGCAGGTATTTTCAACTGACCTGCAAAGTTAATAATCGTCCTGAAATATTGACTGGCATTCATCGGAACACAACCACCAACATTCTGCCAAAGTTGTACACGTGCATTTTCATCAGGCATAACTCGTGCCACAACTTTCGCTTGTAGAGGTGACAATTTTGCAGAACTTGAGGTTGTGCAATCTACACTCTTAGAAAGCTCAGGAAGTAAGCTCGAAATGGTCAGTGAATATCCCTCCAAACATTTACGCTGCTTTTGTTTGGATGCATCGAGTGCACAAACCGCTGGCGTCATTTGAACATGCATCACATAGCCAACAATATCTGGATTTTCTGCTGCATATAAAGGCATGACGAATGAATAAACCACAGCACAGATCATAGCCTGTACTGCTTTTATCAAATACCTAGCCAAGAGCGTCATTGGCTTTATCAAAAATAGTAAATTCATTCTTTTCAATTCAATCAATTCATGGCTGAGGTTCATTACGCGTTGGGATAGTGCTCATCCGTTTTTCCAAGGATTGTGCTCCTTGCCCTAAAATCACCCCATAATGGGTGGCGTTGGTCATCACATGTTTTACATAATCACGTGTTTCTAACAGAGGAATGGTTTCGGTGTACTGGTCAGCTGCTATTGGTTGCACATCGGGTTGCCAACGGCGCGCGCGATTCGGCCCTGCGTTGTATCCTGCAGTTGCCAAAACAGCATTACCACTGAGCTGACTTTGGATCATTGACAAATAATAAGTGCCATAACGAATATTGGTATTCATTTCACTCAAAGCTGCTGGATTATAGGTTTCACCCATTTGTCGAGCCACTAATTTTGCCGTATTTGGCATAATTTGCATTAAGCCCCCTGCTCCCACATGAGAACGAGCAGACGTGACAAAACGACTTTCCTGACGCATCAGACCATATGCCCAAGCAGGATCAATGCCCACATTGTAACTATGACTGGTGACATTACTCCGATGCGGTGTTGAAAACCGATAACTATCGTTATGGCGTGTGATGGTTCGGTCTGCGGCATAAATCGCACGATCATACCAACCGATATCGCTGGCACGCTTCGCCGCGGCTAACAACACACCATCATCTTTTTGCAAATAAGCCTGACGTACCGCCCAGTTCCACTCACGGTTGATATAACTAGCAGGGGCATCAATATCACGTAATGCAAACGCACGTCTAAAATGAATATTTTGATTTAAACGCTGTATCTCTTGTGCAGTCGGTTGCTCATCATAAGGTTGATGATTATATCGCTCACCTAAACGGTCTTTCGCGAGTAAGTTATGATAATCATCGCCAGCTTGTGCCAACTGTCGATAAATCTGTTGCGCGGTTTGCTTCGATGATGCATCTGAGCGCTGTTCAGACGCACGCGCTAACCAATATTGCCAACGATCTTCCTGCTTTTGAGTCACAGACATTGCATTAATCGCACGAATGATACTTTCCCACGCGCCAAAGCGAATGGCTTGACGTGCATAAATTTCAGCTTCTTCTGGCGTAAATGGATAACCAAAACTTTGATCAAATGCATTTAACACTTCACGGTTAAAACCATTTTTCATCACGGTCGTACCGCCGATATAGCCTACAGTGCGATTCAAATATTTTTGCACGGGTGCTGGCATATCTTGTGTGACTCGTTGGATATTCGCCAAAGCATTACTTAAATCGCTATCCGCCACTCGCCCAAGTGCATAAATTAAATAAGCATAATCTGCATCATTGGTTTTCGGTGCACTCCACAAATAATCAAGTGGATTGGCTTGAATTTGGTTGAGTTGTGCCAAAGATAAATTCAAACCGAGCGTTTGAGCCGTCGCAATTGCAGAACCTGATTGCCCTGCGCGTAACTGCCCCCACAATCTTAACTGGCGATCTTGCGCAGTCATCAACGGGCTAGACAGCATTAAACGACCTAAACCTGAACACGATTCTGGTTGGCTATCTGTGGCAAACCATACATCTTTATATTCGGCAAAAACTAAATTATCACCTGTTTTGGCGCGAACTTGCGCCACCGCGCAGCTTTCCGCTTTGTCTGGGTTGGTCACATAACTTAAAACTGATTTTGCATCGGCATAACTGGCATGTTTGACTTTTTCTTCGACATAATCTGCGGCGAGTTTTTCCGCCATTGCAGAGCGCGGATAGCGTTGTGCAAAGCTCACAATTGCATCAGCAGATTGAAATCCAAGATTATTATTTAATTTCCAATACTCAGGATAATATCCCAAAGCATCATTTTGCATTGCAGCTTGATATTGGTCGAGCAAAGCAAAATTACTTGAATTCGCTGCTCGTAATGCATCATTGAACTGCTCTTCTGATGCATAGATGGACGAACATGCCATCATTCCGCCCACCGCGAGTACACAACGAAAACCTTTCTTGTTATTCACTTTTTTCTGCTTTGTGGTGATTAAATTTGTACGTTTCTTTGTTTTCATCAATAGCTACACTCAGTTTTGCCCTGCAAGTATAGTCTAATAAGTCTGCCAATTGACTACTGTTCTGTTATGTAACCTACTGATTCATATTCATTAAAAGATAGACGATTTTATACACAAACTGTCCATTTTTGTCAGTTTGTTTATCTCAGCGTATCTTTTAAAATACTGCTATAATATGCGGTCGCTTAATTCCATCTTGTTTAGGAGCCTCTATGACGGTTCAAACATTCATTCCTTCTGCTGTAAAAGCTGCTTCAGAAAACACTGTTACCCAGCCAATGCACACTCCTGACGGTTCAATAAAAAAATTATTTATTGAAACGCAAGGGTGTCAGATGAATGAGTATGACAGTCATCGTATGGCAGATTTGTTAGGTGATTCACATGGTTATGTGCTCACGGACAACCCAAACGAAGCCGATATTCTTTTAATGAATACCTGCTCTATTCGCGAAAAAGCGCAAGAGAAAGTTTTTAGCGGCTTAGGCCGTTGGCGCAAGCTGAAAGAGAAAAATCCTGATTTGGTGATTGGGGTTGGTGGTTGTGTTGCGTCGCAAGAAGGTGACAACATTCAAAAGCGTGCGCCTTATGTCGATATGGTCTTCGGCCCACAAACTTTGCACCGTTTACCGCAAATGTTGGATCAGCATCAGTCGCAAGTAGAAAAACCGAAAAAAGAAAAAATCAAACTGGTGGATATTTCCTTCCCCGATATTGAAAAATTCGATTTTTTGCCTGAACCACGTGTCGAAGGCTACAAAGCTTTTGTTTCGATTATGGAAGGCTGTTCTAAATACTGTTCTTTCTGTGTGGTACCGTATACACGTGGTGAAGAAGTTTCTCGCCCATTGGATGATGTGTTGGCTGAAATTGCTGGTTTGGCTGAAAAAGGCGTGCGTGAAATCAGTTTACTGGGTCAAAACGTCAACGGTTATCGCGGTGAAACCTTTGATGGCGAAATTTGTACGTTCTCTGAATTGTTGCGCTTAGTTGCAGAAATTCCAGGCATCGGTCGCCTGCGTTACACAACATCACATCCACTTGAATTTTCTGATGATTTAATTCAATGCTACCGTGATTTACCACAAATGGTCTCGCATTTGCATCTGCCTGTACAAAGCGGTTCAAACGATATTTTACAGGCGATGAAACGTAACCACACCATTGATGTTTATATTGATAAAATTGCCAAATTACGCCAAGTTCGCCCAGATATGCATTTATCGAGCGATTTTATTATTGGTTTTCCGGGTGAAACCGATCAGCATTTTGCAGAAACCTTACAGTTCATTAAAGATTTAGATTTTGATCATTCATATAGTTTTGTATATTCGAAACGTCCAGGCACACCCGCATCTGACTTGCCAGATAGTACACCTGAGCAAGTGAAAAAAGAGCGTTTAGCGCAAGTGCAGCAAGTGATCAAAAAATCGAGTATTGATAAAACCGATGCCATGCTCGGTAAAACTGAACGGGTGCTGATTGAAAAGGTCTCGGATAAAGACCCTAATATGCTCATGGGCACGGCGGATAATACGCGTTTAGTCACTTTTATTGGTGATGCGAAGTGGGTTGGACGCTTTGCAGAAATTGAAATTACTGCAATAAAAACTTTAAATTTAGTTTATGGCGAACTCTTGAATCTTGAACCTGACGTGGCGTAATGTAAGGGGTACTCTCATAAGTCATAAAAGGGTTTCTCTTGACTACAGCGATTCGACGTACCGTAACGTTTCCTGAGATTTCCATGGAACGTTTGAAAAGTATGCTTGGTGCTTATAACGGGCATATCAAGCAAATCGAACAACGTTTAGATGTCAAAATCACTCAGCGAGGAGATGCTTTCTATCTCGATGGTGATCTAGAAACAGTCGAAAGAGCCGAAGCTTTGTTGCAGCGGCTCTATCAAGAGTCAGAATTTTCCTCTCAAATTAGTGCCGATTTACTCCACCTACTCATTCAATCCTCACAAACTGAGCGTGGTTTTGAATTGATGGGTGAAGAACTCGACAAATATGATGCCCCGATTGAAGTGTATTTTCAAACCCGAAAAGGTCGTATCAATCCGCGCGGCGAAAATCAAAAACGCTATGTACAACGTATTTTACAAAGTGATATTTCCTTCGGAGTTGGCCCTGCAGGTACAGGTAAAACCTATCTTGCCGTTGCGGCAGCGGTGGATATGTTGGAACGCAATGAAATCCAACGCATCTTACTGGTTCGCCCTGCGGTTGAAGCGGGTGAAAAACTTGGTTTTTTACCCGGCGATCTGACCCAAAAAATTGACCCTTATTTACGTCCACTGTATGACGCACTGTATGAAATGTTAGGCTTCGAAAAAGTTGCCAAACTGATTGAACGCCAAGTGATTGAAGTTGCACCACTCGCCTATATGCGTGGGCGTACGCTCAATCACTCCTTTGTGATTTTAGATGAAGCGCAAAACACCACGCCTGAACAGATGAAAATGTTCCTGACGCGTTTAGGCTTTGGTTCTCGTGCGGTGATTACAGGTGATGTAACGCAGGTGGATTTACCCCGCGGACAACAATCGGGTTTAGCTCAAGCTTTACGTGTACTTGAAAATGTCCATGAAATTCATATCACCCACTTCCACTCACGCGACGTAGTCCGTCATCAGTTGGTACAAAAAATTGTGGAAGCCTATGAAGCATTTGATGATGTGCAACAACGGATGAGCGCAGAAAAACGTGCTGAACGTAAAGCGTTGCAAGAAGCATTAGTGGTTGAAAATGATTCCGCTGCGGATGCGCAACACTCTTAGAAAACCCCTTTAACCCTCTTTTTAGAAAAATCCCCCTAAATCCCCCTTTATTAAAAGTGGGATTTTCCACGGAATAAAAGAAATACTTGGATTCGTGAAACTCCCCTCTTTACCCAAGAGGGGTTGGGGAGATTGATTAAGGATTCATTTTGAAAATCAATTTAAGTCTACAACAAGACTTTCAAGCTGCTGAACTACCACTGAAACGTGGTCAAATCAAAAAAAATATTGAAACCACATTGCGTCATGTCGGTTTTGAGGTGGATTGTGAGATTGGTATTGCCTGTGTCGGTATTGCTGAAAGCCATGAATTGAACTTGCAATACCGTGAAAAAGACAAACCGACCAATGTACTTTCTTTTCCAAGTGATATGCCTGAGGAAATGCTGTCTTTACTCGATGCCGAACCTCTAGGGGATTTGGTCATTTGCATTCCTGTGGTTTTGCAAGAAGCTGAAGAACAACAGAAAAAACCAAGTGATCATTTTACTCATTTATTGGTTCACGGTATTTTGCATTTGCTCGGTTATGACCATGAAACCAGTGAACTAGATGCGGAAGAAATGGAAGCGCTCGAAGTTAAGATTTTGAAAAAACTCGGTGTGGAAAATCCGTATCAAGCCGATGAAAGTGAATAAAAACCGCCATGTATATCGTTATTTTTAAAGCTACGATCAAACAACTTGATGCGATCTATTCAGAAATGGCACAAATGCTAAGAGATAAAGCTTTGGGCAAATACAACTGTCTAAAGTTTGAAACCTGTAGTGAAAATGGTTTTGAAATTGCGCTGTCTTATTGGAATAGCTTAGAAGATATCAAACGTTGGCAAAAAGATGCCGAACATCAAGTTGCTCAACGCTTAGGTAAAGAAAAATGGTATACGGATTTCAGTGTTGAAATTTGCAAGATAGAGCGATCTTATTCAAGTTTGACTGGTTAATATGTGGATAAAACACCATTTATCCACACTTTTATATCTATAAATATTAATCTTAAAATGACTTAATGCACCTCAAACTCAGCATCTACAGGGTCAAAACGCCAAGTACGGACAATACGCAACTCTGAAATGTCTTTGCTCATTTTGGCATCAAATTGACCAAACGGCGCGCCACGACGAACCGATGCTTTTGCCGCTTCATCTAAAATCGCATGACCTGAACTTTCAATTAAACGAATCGCACGAATACCACCATTGCTATTTAAAATCACCATTAAACGCACTTCGCCCGATAAGCGTTGTTGCTTCGCGGCATCTGGATAATAGCGATTACCATACAGCTCGACTTTTTGACGGAATTTATCTAAATAAGCAGCAGATGCATCTTGTTTGGCTTGAATGCCATCCACCGTTTTAATTTTTTGCTTACGACTAAAATTTTGCTGACGCTGTAAATATTGAGCTTCTAAACTTGCCACCATCGCCGCTTTGGCTTGGAACTGACTTTGCAATTCATCCAAGGATTTTTTGCGTTCACTTTGCTCAGCTTGCTTTTGCCAGCTCAGTACTGTTTGAAGAACTTTTTCTTCAAATTTTAATTCACGTTTTTGTTGAATCTTTTCTAAACTTTCTAATTTTCCTTCGCCTGTGGTGGCATCGGCTTCCATTGGTGTCGGCATATCGCTCGACATGCGGTGTGCCTGATGAAAACTACCCGAACCTTTTTGATCGGACTGCGCTAAAAAATCTGCATGTTTCACAGGGTCTTGACTAGGGCGAACCGTAACAGCAATTTCTTTGGTCGACGTATCAGTTGGAGAAGGAACTTCAAACGATATCGACAATAAAAGCGCATGAAGTACTGCTGAAATCAAAATAGAAATTAAAAATACGAAGCCAGCTAAACGCGTCGCAATGGATGAGCCGAAATTTATTTTATTCAACATAATATTTAAGCGACAAAATGTCTCATCCCCAACGGTAGCAACCGTATAAAACCAAACCAATATTCAAAATGTTATAAAAATGTGATCCACTTAGAGTTGCAGTGCTTCCATACCATCATTTTATGAAAATGTAGCAATTAATTTTGCTACACTGCAAGTCACAAAGCTATTTTTATTTTGGTTAAGCTAAAGATCGTGCTGGAATCAGCGAAAATCCATTCACTTTCTGGAACAACTTTTATGCAAACGCTCATTTCATCGGTGGTTAAACGTCTACGTAAAGTCTACCAAATAGCTGAAGATTTCATCGAAGAAGAACGTGAATTTCCATTATCACAAATTTTTGTGAACGCCACTATGGAACGCTATGTCACCGAAAAAGTAGAGATCATTAAAGATTTACATGCCGACTTACATGATGGCTGGTTGCGTCTTTACACAACCATCGAGGTCAAAGGTTTAAACACAACCTTATCGGTAGATTTAAAACTGATTCAAATGGAAATGAACCATGAGGTGCAACTCATGGTATTTGAGCAATTGACCAATACCCAAGTCATAGAAGCCACATTTAAGAACATTTTTCAAAAATGGGGCTTTTACATTGCTATTTGGTATTACCAAAAATTCTTAGAACGTGACCCGTTGGGTAAAATTTTAGAACATTACGATGTGGTGAAAGAGCAAGATGATTTGCTCTATCTCGATTTAAATCGTTGGTTCAGCAAGAAACCGAGCATTATTGAAACCCTCGCTAAAGTTCATGTTAATCGTGCGCGTGTTCGCCCTGCTGAATTGATTGTATGGGGCAATGTGAATTTGTCGGCGATTTTAAATTCATCCAATCTAGATGATGACGAAGATGATTGGGACGATACAATTGTGAGCACCATTCATTCTAAAGAATGAAAGATAAATACATTTAGCTTTAAAAATCTGCCAAATTTATACCAAAAATGAACATGTTGGCTGTAATTTACTTCATGATTTAAGGGCATAATGGCTCTAATTTAGATCATGAGTGATGAATATTTTCACTCCAAGGAAACGGGTTATGGCTCAAACATTCGCAAAAGTTCTCGCAATTACCGCCCTAAGTTCAAGTGCTGTATTGGCAATGAGTTTTTCAAGTCTTGCAATGGCAATGGCGCCGTTCCAAGCGGGCTATCAATTTAGCTATAACAATAAAAATTTAGGTTCAGCGACACGTAGCCTGACACAACAAGGCAACAATTGGACATATAAATTTGCTGCCAAAGCAGGTGGAATTGCGTCTGCGACAGAAACCAGTCAGTTCAATTTCACAGATAATAAAATTAACTCACAAAAGTTCAGTCGTAGCAGTAAATTGTTGGTGCATACCGACACCATGAACATCAACTTCAACCCGAGCAACAAAAGCATTAGCACGCAAAAAGATGATGATAAGCACTCATTTACTTGGCAAGCAGGCGTTTTAGATGAACTCAATGCCGAACTGCAACTGCGTGAAGATTTAAAAAATGGCAACGCGCTCAAATCTCACTATTTAATTGCAGATCATAATTCAGTTGAGCAACGCCGTTTTATCAAGCAAGGTACTGAAAATATCAAAACCAATTACGGCACATTCAGTACCATTAAAGTGATATTGCAACACAGTAAACCTGAACGAAATACCGTGTTTTGGCTCGCCCCAAAACTAGATTATCTTCCAGTTAAAGTGACCCATAACGACGGCAAATCATCCTATGGACTATTATTAACTAGCTATTCGGGTAAAACCAATTAAGGCTTAAACCGCGCTTCTAAATTTGAATCATTTAAAAATACAGCATCAATGAATGCTGTATTTTTTATGAGAAAAAATATGCTGGGCGTGGTCATTTTGAGCCGTTTCAAGGTATGATGAGCCTGATTTATTGCGCCGTTTCAGCGGTCAAATGGACTTTATTTAGAGAATGTTATGCGCACGTATTTAGACCTCTTACAACACATCCTCGATCATGGCGGCGACAAAGGCGACCGCACAGGAACAGGAACACGTTCAGTATTTGGTCATCAAATGCGCTTTGATTTGTCTAAAGGCTTTCCGCTCTTAACGACCAAGAAAGTCCATTTTCGTTCGATTGTGATTGAACTGTTGTGGTTTCTTAAAGGCGATACCAACGTTCAATATCTCAAAGAGCATAAAGTTTCGATTTGGGATGAATGGGCAACCGCAGATCAAACTGCACGCTTTGGTCGTCCCGAGGGCGAACTTGGGCCTGTATATGGTCATCAATGGCGAAATTTTGGCGCAACTAAAAATTCAGATGGTAGTTATCAAGAAGATGGTTTCGATCAAATTTCATGGCTGATCAATGAAATTAAAACCAATCCAAACTCACGCCGTTTGATTGTATCTGGTTGGAACCCGAATGAAGCGGGAACGGTTGCACTGCCACCCTGCCATACCTTATTTCAGTTTTTTGTACAAAATAACAAGTTGTCTTGCCAGTTATATCAGCGCAGTGCCGATGTATTTCTCGGCGTGCCATTTAACATTGCCAGTTATGCGCTATTGACCCACATGATCGCACAAGTCTGTGGCTTAGGTGTGGGCGACTTTGTTTGGACAGGTGGCGATACGCATTTATATGCCAATCACTTTGAGCAAGCCCAATTGCAACTCACTCGCGAGCCTTTAGCCTTGTGTCAATTAAAGCTCAATCCTGAAATTACTAATATTTTTGACTTTAAATTTGAAGATATCGAAATTGTCGGTTATGAATCACACCCTGCGATTAAAGCAGCGGTTGCAGTATAACGCTTAAAGGAGCCGCTCATGGCATGGCAAGGAATGGAACTGGTTCACGTCGTGGCGATGGATAAAAACCGCTGTATTGGTAAAAGCAATGCGCTACCGTGGCATATTTCTGCTGACCTTAAACACTTTAAAGCCATTACCCAAGGCGGTGTGGTGATTATGGGACGTAAAACCCTTGAGTCGATGGGTCGTGCGCTACCGAATCGAGTGAATTGGGTGATCACACGCGATCCAAATTGGCAATTTGATGGCGTTAAAGTTGCGCATACGATTGAAGATGCACTAAATGCTGCATGTGCAGATGCTCAACACGCAGAAAAAAAGTCTTTATTTATTATTGGCGGTGGTGAAATTTTCACTCAAACCCTTGCCATTGCAGATCGCTTAGAACTGACGCATATTGATTTAGATGTTCAAGGCGACGCACATTATCCTGAAATTACGTCTGACTTTCAAAAAAAACATACAGAACAACATGTGGATGAGAAAACCAATATCGCATTTGAATTTGCAACTTATCAAAAATAAAAAATGGATGGCGTATCGCTATGCAGATTGAGGCACGAGAACTCTTTATTAGTTTAGCCATGTGGCTGCTACACGGCGCATTTACCTTATTCGTTATTCTTTCAAGTATTTGGTTGTGTCTTGCTTTATGGTATCAACAACCGTTTTGCAATATTTTTAGCCGTGTCATCATCGCCATTTGGGTACTATTCGCGCTGAGCTTAATTGGTTTTTATATCAACGGTCATATTGTTAGTCGACGCACTGATATTCTGTTATACGGCTTTGTATTCGCCTGTGCCCTGCTTTGGTATTTTTCTCTAGAAGCACGTCAAGACCGTGACTGGAATCCAGAAGTCGCCAAACAACTTCATTATGAAAAACAGGGGGATATGGTCACCTTGCACAATGTGCGTAATTTTAACTGGCGCAGCAATGAAGACTACGATATTCACTGGGAAAGTCGAACGGTCGATTTAAATAAAATTACAGGCTTAAACGTGATTGCCTCGTATTGGATGGGGCCGAAAATTGCACATACACTGGTGAGTTTTGATTTTGCTGATCAAGAACCTTTAGTATTTTCAATCGAAATTCGTAAAGAAAAAAATGAAGAATTTTCTGCATTTGGTGGTTTTTTTCGTAAATATGAACTGAGTTTGATCGCATCGGATGAAAAAGATTTGATCTATACGCGCAGTAATATTCGAAACGAACAAGTGTATCTTTTCCCTGTCAAAATGCCCGTAGCCGAACGCAAAGCCCTCTTTATCGAATATTTGAACAAAGCCGATGAATTACACGACGAAGCCAAGTGGTACAACACTTTAACCAGTAACTGCACGACCCTCGTGTTCGATATGGTACAAGCCATCAATACCCGTCAACTCCCCAAAGACTATCGACTATTTGCCTCTGGATATTTACCGAATTATCTTTACGACCTCAAAGCCATCAATCAAAACTATAGCTTAAAAGAATGGTATCGCTTGGCACATATCAACCCACGGACTGAACAATACGCACAACAGAAAGATCAAAGTAGTAAATATTTCTCAAAAATCATTCGCTTAGATATTCCCAAACCTGAATGATTTAATCTCCACGAATAACAATTCATGTCACGAATAGGCTTTTACTTTGAGCAAACTTCGATTAGTTTAATAGCATTGAAAAAAATGAGAACATTGAGGGAACTATGCAACAGGCAATATTGGGTGGCGGTTGTTTTTGGTGTGTAGAAGCCGTATTTCTACAACTAAAAGGCGTTGAAAATGTCGTCAGTGGCTATGCGGGCGGCATTGTACAACACCCTAACTACGAACAAGTATGTCAAGGCAACAGCCAACATGCAGAAGTGGTTCAGGTGGATTTTGATGAACAACAAATTAGTTATTCACAATTGCTTCAGGTGTTTTTTACCACGCATGATCCCACCACGTTAAATCGTCAGGGCAATGACATTGGTACTCAGTACCGTTCTGTTGTGTTCTATATGAATGATGAACAGAAACAACAAGCCGAACACATCATTCAAACTTTGGAAGATGAAGGCTTAAATATTGTCACTGAGCTCAGTCCTGCGCCGACTTTTTACCCTGCGGAAGATGAGCATCAGAACTTTTATGCACGCAACCCATCGCAAGGCTACTGCAACTTTAGCATCCCCCCTAAATTAGCTAAATTAAGGGCAAAATTTGTGGATTTAATCAAAAGTGAATAAGCATAAAAAAGCAACTCTGAGAGTTGCTTTTTTGCTTCAAAGTGATGACTGAAGTTTAATTTTCGCTGACGAAAGCGATATCACTTAAACCTGCTTCACTAGCACGCGACATCACTTGAGCCACAGTATCGTATTTAGATTCTTTGTCTGCACGCAATTGAACCGTTGGCTTTTCGGTTACTTGCCCAGCTTCATGAAAGCGTTTGTCTAATTCATCTAAACTAATAACTTCTGCATCCCACGCCACTTCACCTTTTTCATTAATACTGATGGTAATGGCTTTAGGCGGCGGATCAATAATTTCAGCCGTCGTTTTTGGTAAAGCTAATGGAATAGATGGGTTCGCAACCGTTGCTGTGACTAAGAAAATAATCATCAATACCAACATAATGTCGATAAGAGGAATGAGGTTCATCTCATTCATGCCAGTGTCGTGGTCTTCACCCAATTGAAAGCCCATTAAACTTGACCTCCAACTAAACCTTGTTGTG
>DAOMAH010000009.1:0-19320 GCA_035426725.1 Acinetobacter sp. | reverse complement strand
TTTCAAGATAAGTAATTTCTTGAGAGGCAGTCGCTTCCATTTGCGCTCTTGCGAATTGTTCGCCTTGGTCACGTTGTGCATAGCCAGAACTTAAAATGCGCCCCAAAGGACTTCTTTTTGCTTCATCCAGTTCAAGCTGCGAAACCAGCGCATCTATTTCTGCGCCATTAACTATTAAATTACGTGGTAACACCTGTGAGCGTTGTAATCGAATATAACGTTCGATGGTAATTGCAACTGTAAAAATTGATGAGAGAATCAGGGGGAGCATCAACCATCCACCCGCTTTAACCAGTTCCCACATATTATTATTCCCCAATAATACTATTTTAAAGGATGTTTCTAATATTAGTCGTTTAAACAAATATTCAGAATGCCATCCAACTCATCCAATGAGTGATAATGAATCACCAATTTCCCTTTGCCCTTTTGATTGTGATCAATCTTTACATTTGCCCCAAAACGCTCGGAAAGTTTTTGGGTTAATTGTTCAATATCTGGAGAAACCTGTGCCTGTGCCTTTTCAGTTTTAGGTTCATTCCGATCACGTACCAACTGTTCAGTCTGACGTACTGACAAGGCTTTTTCAATGACGATTTGTGCAACGTCCATTTGATCTTTGGCTTTCAAACTCAAGATGGCACGCGCGTGACCCATATCAAGTTGACCTTGTTGCATAAGATCTTTAATTGAATCGGGTAAACTTAATAGACGTAATAAATTACTGACTGTGGTTCGTGCTTTGCCCACTGTATCTGCAATTTCTTGATGGCTTAAACCAAAATCATCATGAAAACGCTGCAATGCAAGTGCTTGATCAATTGGATTTAAATCTTGACGTTGAATATTTTCAATTAATGCCAAGGCAATTGCGACTTGGTCATTCAATTCACGCACAATCGCAGGAATCTGTGTTAATCCCGCTAAAATTGCTGCACGCCAACGACGCTCACCTGCAATAATTTCATAGGGATGCGCTTCATCATCAACAGGACGCACTACAATCGGTTGCATTACACCATGCTTTTCAATGGATGCAGCTAATTCTTGTAATTCTGGTTCTTGTATAAAACGACGAGGTTGATATTCACCACGCTTTAATGCTGTAACATCAATTTGCTTAAATTGACCATGATCTAAGGCTTGAGCTTCGAGTTGTAATTTTTCTTTTTGAATCGTTCCCAATAGCGCATCTAAACCACGACCTTTCGCCAATCCGCGTTTTTTGATGCTCATACTGCGCTTCCTTTCTTCACTTTACTTTTCTTCAACATTTCCGCAGCCAGTTGCAAATACGCTACTGCACCTTTTGAGCTTTTTTCGAAATAGATGACTGGTAAACCATGTGCTGGCGCTTCAGCTAAACGAACATTTCGCGGAATCACTGTATCATAAAGTTTTTTACCGAAATACCGCTCAAGTTCTGCCGAAACATCTCGTGTCAGGGCATTTCGAGCATCGTACATGGTACGTAATACCCCTACAATTTCCAAGTCAGGATTGAGGGCTTTTTGTATGCGATCAATGGTCTGGGTTAAATCGGCCAAGCCTTCTAGGGCATAATATTCGCACTGCATTGGAATCAACACTGCATTCACTGCCGCCAAGGCATTCACGGTAATTAGGCTCAAACTTGGTGCACAATCGACAATAATATAGTCAAATGATGCTGCAACTTCTTGCAAGGCATTTTTCAGGATAAACTCTCGTCCATCTTGCTCGGCAATGGTTAATTCTACGCCAGCGAGTTCACGATTTGCCCCTAAAACTTTATAACCCACTTCAGCTTTTTGAATTGCGGTTTCAATAGGTGCTTCACCCAGCAACACATCTGCAACGGAATAAAGTAAATCATTTTTTTGAACACCCGACCCCATTGTCGCGTTGCCTTGTGAGTCCATGTCGACTAACAACACTCTTTTTTTTAGGATTGCTAAAGATGCCGCTAGATTCACAGCAGTGGTGGTTTTACCAACCCCACCCTTTTGGTTTGCAATCGCAATAATTTGAGCCATGATTACCCTTAATCTATTTTTTATTGAATTCGTTGAAGTAACAATAAATGACGTTGTTCATCTAATCTCGGTACACGCAGCTCAATCACGTTATAACTGTATTGATCTTTGATTTGTTCCAACTCATCAGTTGGAACCAAACCTTTCATTGCTGCAATGATACTGTGTTCATGCATATAAGGTTGTGATGCTTCAACAAAGTCAGTCAATGATGCAAACGCTCGACTTGTAATGACATCGAAATGACCCAAATCATCAATACTGTCAACATTTTCAACACGTGTTTGAACTGCAATGACATTTGAAAGTTTTAAATCAGCAATAAATTGTTTTAAAAAACGAATTTTCTTGCCATTTGAGTCTAACAACACACAAGCACGTTCAGGCTGACATAAAGCAATGATCATGCCCGGCATACCACCGCCTGTACCCACATCCAACAATCGTCCAGCAGGTAGATCATTTAAGATACTTAAACTATCTAACAAATGTTTAACCAACATTTCTTTCGGATCACGAATGGCGGTCAGATTATAAGCCTTATTCCAAAGTACCAACGCATCTTGATATTTCAATAATAACGATAAAGCTTCATCACTCAGAGTTAAGCCTAAAGCTTGACTCCCTTGCTTTAATTCTTGAAAAAAAGGATGCATAAGCGCGCCACATCTTGATAAATTTGCTGTGCAGTATACCGATTTCTGAGAAACGACACAGCTGAACTTGTTGAACGATTATGCAGTTAAATCACAATGAATATGATTAATTGCACAATCTATTTTATTTTTGCCTTGCCTTAGACAAAGTTTATTCAGATGTAAATGCACCTTGTTGAATCTGCTGATCCAATTGTTGCAATCTCTCTGGCGTTCCGACATCGATCCAAACCGCATTCATTTTTTCGGCAGAAACCAATTGTTGCTGCATGGCTTGTTTCAACATAGGCGCTAAAGGTCGTTTGCCATTTTCCAAACCAAGAAACATTTTTGGATGTAGTACGGCAATCCCGCTATAAGTTAAGGCTTCACCCTGCTGTTCTTGCTCAAAAGTAGATGCCAAACCATCGGCAAGAATAAAATCGCCTTTTAAATGTTGTGGAGGATTTTCTACAAACACCAAATGTGCTTGTTTATCACCGAGTTCAACACTCAACAATGATGAAAAATCAAAGGTCGTCCAAACATCACCATTGATCAAAATAAAAGGCTCATTTCCCAATAACGGCAGCGCATTGATAATACCACCTGCCGTTTCCAAACCTTCACCTTCGTGCGACCATAAAATGGTGACACCAAATTGAGAGCCATCGCCCAAAGCATTTGCTAATTTCTCACCTAACCAAGCTGTATTAATCACAATTTCGGTCACGCCAATTTGCTTTAACTTTTCAATATGCCAAACAATTAAAGGCTTGCCACCGACTTCCAACAACGGCTTTGGCGTGTGCAAAGTCAATGGACGCATACGATTGCCTAGCCCAGCAGCAAGAATCATCGCTTTCATTAGGCTACAACCTCATACTCACCGTATTTGGCAATGAATTTTGGCATCACGATTTCACGGATAAATTGCATGAAGTCATTCAATTCCTCATAACCTTGGCTTTCTTCAAGCAAATACCACATCACACGCGGTAGGTCTTTGAGATAACCAGTTTTCCCATCACGTTCAAATAAACGGACAAAAATACCTAAAATTTTGATATGACGTTGAATCGCCATCAAATCGGCATCACGTTTGAATTGCTCATAAGAACGGTTTTCTTTGGCTGCATTCGGCAATAAATCGTAAAAAACTTCAAACCATTGATAAACACGGTCTGCATTCCACTGTACATAGGCATCACGAGTAATCGAGATTAAATCGTAAGTATCTGCACCAATTACTGCATCCTGAAAATCAATGACACCGAGCGCAGTTTCATTTTCGATTTGCATTAAATTGCGACTATGGAAGTCCCGATGCACAATCACTTGAGGTTGATTTAATGCTTCCATCGTCAAGAAATCGAATGCTTGTTCGATCGTTTCGAGCTGCTGTTCAGTTGCTTGAATGTTTAACGATGGCAACATCCAATCGGTTAACAAGCGCATTTCCGACATTAACTTTTCGTATGAGTAGGCAGGTAAATGATCTCGCCCATCAACTTGCTGTAACTCAATCAACTGTTTAAAGCTTTGTGCGTAATATTGGTCTACTGTTTCGTCATTTAACAAAGTCGACAATACGACATCACCAAAGTCTTCTAACAGTAAAAAACCTAAGCCTAAATCTTTTGCAACGATATGCGGCACTCGCACACCATGTTGATCGAAAAATTCATCTATACTCACAAATGGCGCACAATCTTCTTTTTCAGGTGGCGCATCCATGAGCATATAGCTTTTGTTGTTGAGTTTAATCCGCGCATAGCGGCGAAAACTTGCATCTCCAGCCAAAAAGCTGACCTCAAATTGGTCAGATTGCAGAACGGCTTGAAGCCAAGTTTGTATCAATTGTTCACGTTGTGTATTCATTTGCATTAAAATCTAAAACTTGCTGAGATTTTGAAAGCTTAAGTGTAGCCACTTATCAACTTTTTCTCTATGATGCGACAATAATTAATTGTGAATTAGCGTATTGGTTAATGAGACAATGAAACATCAATTTAAGTTTAATCCTTTAGCAACGGCTATTTTCACCCTGTTATGCGGTGGCTCAATTCAATCGAGTTTCGCTGCAACAACTGATGCTGCCTCGACTTTAGACAATACTCAGCTCAAAACAGCCATTCAAAAAACTGAAACTCAAGAAAGCTATACAGGCGAAAAGTTTTTCCAACAATATTATGTGAAAAAAACGGCTCCTGAAGCGCAGTTAAGAGACAACCGAAATTTAAGCTCATCCTTTTGCCAAGGCACTTGGATTACGCCAATTAATCCAACAGTGAATGCCAAAGACACTAACCATACCACCTCGGTGCTCACCGCAGATTATGGTCACTTTAATCCTACTGGTGAATCTGTTTTAAAAGGTGATGTGATCATTGACCAAGAAGGTCGCACCATTCGTGCTGATCAAGTCACTATTGATTCGACCCAAACCTATGCAAATGCTCAGGGACGTGTGCAATTAGCACAAGCAGGTCTACTCACTCAAAGTGATCAAATTAACTATAATTTAAAAACCCAAACGGGCGATTTAAACAACAGCTTATATATTTCTGAACAACAGCACGCTCATGGTCATGCTGCTCAAATTTTGCGTAAAAGTGAAAATTTAATTGTTTTAAAAGATGCAAGTTATACCGCTTGTCCACCTGAGCAAAAACCAGCGTGGAAAATCCAAGCCAAAGAAATTGAACTGAATCAAGAAAATGGTCGTGGCGTAACACGTGGCACGAAACTTTATGTGAAAGATGTGCCTGTGCTTGCTGTTCCCTATTTCAATTTTCCAATTGATGACCGACGCACCACAGGAATGTTAAGTCCCAATTTTGGCTACAGTAATGATGGCGGTGCGCAACTTATTGTGCCGATTTATCTAAATTTAGCGCCGAATTACGACTTAACCTTAACGCCAAGTTTCATGACCGAACGCGGTACAAAACTGGACGCCGATTTCCGTTACTTAACGGAAAATTACGGTTCTGGTCGTATTTGGGGCGGTTTTTTAGCCAATGACAAGCAATATAACAATGATGAGCGTAGCGACTTACATTTTCTGCATAACTGGAAAATTGATGAGCAATGGGAAACCAATTTAGAGTTTAACCAAGCCTCTGATAAAGATTATTTTTCCGATTTCAACCACAGTCCAAATACCAAAACCGATTTAAATTTACGCCGTGCTTGGGAACTCAATTATCAACATGGTATTCCAGGGCTAAAAGCACAGTTTAAAGTTGAAGATTTCCAAACACTCGATAAAACCATTAAAGATGCAGATAAACCTTACGCTCGACTTCCTCAATTTTTATTGAATTACGTGACTGGTAATGCACAAGGCTTACAGTATGAATTGAATAATGACACTGCTTATTTTAAAAAATCCATTGAGGATGATTCAGCCTTAGAATCGAGCGGTACACGTATCTATAATCAACTTGCGATGCGTTATAACTATATTACCCCTTCATGGTTCTATGCCATTCCGGAAGTTTCTGTTCGCACTGTGAATACTTTTTACGACCAAGACGCTCAAAATGGTCGTGGACTTTCATCTGATGATTTAGAAAAATCTGTGGTTGTGCCGCAACTGAGTTTTGCGACAGGCATCACCTTTGAAAAAGAAGGTAAATATCTACAAAGTATTTCCCCACGTGCGTTTTACGCTTATGCACCGTATCGCAATCAGGAAAACCATCCTAACTTTGACACCACCACAGCTTCAATTAGTTATGACCAATTATTCAACCCGTATCGCTTCTATGGACATGACCGTTTAGATGATAATAATTTCTTATCGCTAGGGGTTTCATACAACCTGATTGACCCTGAAGGATTAGAGCGTATTCGCGCCAGTGTAGGTCAAAGCTATTACTTTAGTGATCGTCGCGTTAGCTTAAATCAACAGCCTGACGAGTTTGATACACAACATCAAACTGGGCCGGTGGTTAGTCTATCCAGTCAACTCAATCAAAATTTTACCATTACTGCCAATTCAGCTTGGATGTCGAATGGCGATAATGTACAGCGCGACTTCCAAGCATACTATACAGGCGATGAAGGTAATTTATACAATATCGGTTATTTCTATCGTCAAAATATTACAGATCGACAAAACTATTACGATCAAGCTGTTGCATCCTTTATACAACCAATAAAAGATAATTGGCGTATGATTGGGCATGCTCAATACGACTTAGACAATAATTTGATGCGTGAATATTTACTCGGCGTGAATTATGAGTCATGTTGTTGGGCGGTATCTGTTTATGGTCGTTCGTACTACAACGACTTAGATGATCCCAACACCCCTGATGTACACAGAAAACGTACCATCATGGCGGAAGTTACACTCAAAGGTTTAGGTGCTTTAAATAGTAAGCTCGCTTCTTTATTAGAAAGCCGAGTTCTAGGTTTCAACAAAATTAATCAATCTTGGACACAACGTTAATGAAGATAAAACCTTTTCAACATATCTTTAAAGCAACTGTTCTCGCTGCCTTTATATCTTCATCAATGCATAGTTTTGCGCTACCTTCCGATGAAGTGGTCGCAATTGTAGACGATAGTGTCATTCTTAAAAGTGATTTAGAGCAAGGAATTGCTGAAAAAGAACATCAATTAAAAGCACAAAATAAAGCAGTTCCACCGCAGCAATACTTACAAATGCAAGTGCTAGATCAGCTGATTATTCGTCAAGCTCAACTTGAACTCGTTAAACGCTATGGCATTAAACCTGATGAAAAAAGCCTCAATGCAGCCGTACTTAAAGTTGCCAGTCAATCAGGTGTAAATTCATTAGAAACGTTCCAGCAAAAGCTCGATGCTATTGCACCACAAACATATGAAGGTTTGCGTAACCGTATTGCTGAAGATTTATCAATTGGACGCTTGCGTCAACAACAAGTCATGTCACGTATTAAAATTAGTGACCGTGATGTTGAAAATTTTCTAAATTCTCCAGAAGGTCAAGCTGCACTCGGCATTCAAGCCCATGTGATTCACATGCGCATTTCTGGTGAAAATACTGCTGACGTCGAAAAAGTAGCACAGAAAGTAAAACAAGCTTTGGCAAATAGTAATGATGCTAAAACGATAGGTTCGACCCTTTCAACATCAAGCGTAAAAGTGGATGGCTTGGATATGGGTTTCCGCCCATTATCGGAGATTCCACCAGAACTTTCTGCCCGCCTCACATCGTTAAAAGTGGGACAAACTACGGAGCTTATTTCGGTACGTGATGGTATTCATGTATTGAAATTGCTTGATCGCAAACAAAATGATCAAAAAGCATTAGTATCACAATATCAAACACGCCACATTTTGATTCAACCCTCAGAAGTTGTGAGTTTGGATCGTGCTAAGCAAATGATTGACAGCTTGTATAATCGTGCTAAAAAAGGTGAAAACTTTGCGACACTTGCAGCAACTTATTCAAATGATACAGGTTCGGCACGTGACGGCGGAAGTCTAGGCTGGGTTAGTCCGGGCTCAATGGTAGCGGAATTTGAACAAGTGATGAAAGACACGCCAGTTGGACAAATTAGCAAACCATTTCAAACTCAATTTGGCTGGCACATTTTGCAAGTGAACGACACTCGCCAACAAGACATGACCGCCGAAGTTCAAGAGCGTATGGCGCGCCAAATTTTAGGCGAGCGCCAATTTGATACTGAAGTAGATAGTTGGACACGTGAACTCCGTGCCAATGCTTATGTCGAAATTAAAGACACAAGCCTAGATGCTAAACCAGCAGAAAAGTAATAATTAAAAAGCGAGCTTCTTAGCTCGTTTTTTTAAATCTTACATATAAAAAAACAGCATCAATTGATGCTGTTTTTTATGTTAAATATTCATGAATTATTTGTAACGATCGACCATATTTTCTAAAGAAATCGGGCGGATTTTAGAGGCATTACCTGCTGTGCCAAATGCTTCATAACGTGCGATACAAATATCTTTCATCGTATCGACAGTTTTAGCGAAGTATTTACGTGGGTCGAATTCCGCTGGATGTTCAGCTAAGAATTGACGAATCGCACCAGTAGACGCTAAGCGTAAATCGGTATCAATATTGATTTTACGTACACCGTGCTTAATCGCTTCAACCAACTGTTCAACTGGTACACCGTAAGTTTCGCCAATGCTGCCACCGAATTCGTTAATCACTTTTAACCATTCTTGTGGTACAGAGCTAGAACCATGCATTACCAAATGTGTATTTGGCAAAGCGGCATGAATCTCTTTAATACGATCAATCGCTAGAATATCTCCTGTCGGTGGACGTGTAAATTTATACGCACCGTGAGACGTACCCACTGCAATTGCCAACGCATCAACATTGGTGTCTGCAACGAATTGAGTCGCTTCCTCAACAGAAGTCAAAAGCTGAGAATGATCGAGTACACCTTCCGCACCCACACCATCTTCTTCGCCCGCCATACCAGTTTCAAGGCTACCTAAACAGCCAATTTCACCTTCAACAGAAACACCACACGCATGCGCCATTGCCACAACGCGACGCGTTACATCAACGTTATAGTCATAAGACGTTGGCGTTTTACCATCAACACCGAGCGAACCATCCATCATCACTGAGCTAAAGCCCAATTGAATTGAACGTTGGCAAATATCAGGACTCGTACCATGATCTTGATGCATCACGACAGGAATATGTGGCCATTCTTCAATCGCAGCTAAAATAAGATGACGTAAAAACGGTGCACCTGCATATTTACGTGCACCAGCCGAAGCTTGCACAATAACTGGTGAATCAGTTTTATCCGCAGCAAGCATGATTGCGCGCATTTGTTCTAAGTTGTTTACGTTAAACGCTGGTACGCCGTAATTATATTCAGCGGCGTGATCCAAGAGCTGGCGCATTGAGACTAGAGCCATAATATCCTCCCAGGTGATGCGGCATATTCTACAGGTTGATCTATTTCAATTCAGCAACAAATCGCTGAAATTCGAAAAATTCATGAATTTTTTATGTAATTTACTGCAACATTTCCGACCAAAAATAAAAAAGACCAAATCTTATGAAGATTTAGTCTTTGATTGATTCAGCAAAGAAGCTTAGCAATACCCTTCCAGACGAGTTAACGGTAATTTCTTACCAATTGCTTTTTCAATTTCAGGCAAATAGAACGCATCATCTTCAGATAAGAAGCTAATACTTACACCCTGCGCACCTGCTCGACCTGTACGCCCAATCCGATGCACATAATCATCAGACTGTTCTGGCAAAGTATAGTTAATGACATGCGAAACGCCATCGACATGAATTCCACGACCTGCAACATCGGTTGCAATCATGATATTGTTTTTACCTTGTTTAAATTGATCCAGCATTTTCAAACGCTTATCTTGAGCAATTTCACCTGAGAGCATTCCAACACGATAACCATCACGTTTTAAATGATCATACAAACGACGCACTTGATCGCGGCGATTGGCAAAAATCATAATTTTATCAATTGGCTCTTTGTGTAAAATTTCTTGCAACAACTTGTATTTGTCTTGTTTTGCGACAACATAAACACGCTGCTCAACATCGCTATTGGTTTTTTGCTCAGGCTCAATTTCAACCGTCACAGGCTCAAATAACCATTGACGCGCAAGATTCAAAACATCATAGCTGAATGTAGCTGAAAAAAATAAAGTTTGACGTTGTTCTTTAAGCGGTGAAAAACGCACAATTCTTTTGACAGAGGGGATGAAGCCCATATCTAGCAAACGGTCGGCTTCATCAATAACCAAAAATTCAATTTTATCGAGCCATACTTCTTTTTGTTCAACAAAATCAATCAAACGCCCCGGTGTTGCCACAATAATATCGACAAAACCACGATCCAACATTTTCTTTTGCTTATCAAAATCGACACCCCCCAACAAAGTGACAAGGTGTAAATTTGCAAATTTTGTGAGTTCCTGTGCATCACTTTCGATTTGTAGTGCCAACTCACGCGTTGGAGCTAAAATCAAAGCACGTGGTTCGCCACGAAAGCGTTGTTCTTGTACAGGATGGTTGAGTAGATCATTGATTACACTAATAAGAAATGCAGCCGTTTTTCCTGTGCCTGTTTGTGCCCGACCAATCGCATCATGCCCTGCAAGGGTATATTTTAAAACCTTCTGCTGAATTGGGGTCATTTGTGAAAAGCCCAAAGCATCAATTGCTTGTTTCAGCTGCGGATGTAAATTTAAGGTTTCAAAACCAGATGTCATAGATACTCGCGAACCATCAAAAATCAAAATCATTATAAACAAAAACGCCCCAAATAACATTGGGGCGTTTTATTGCGTTAAGGCAACAAATTAGTCTAAAGGCTGAACGTTTTCAGCTTGGAAACCTTTTTGTCCTTGAACTACACTGAATTCTACGCGTTGGCCGTCACGTAAAGAACGGTGACCATCACCCATAATTGCGCGGAAATGAACAAATACGTCATCACCACCATTACGCTGAATAAAACCAAAGCCTTTAGTGTCGTTAAACCACTTTACTACGCCTTGTTCACGAGCTGTCATAAGTCAATCCTCAGATATTGAAAGATAAGGACCTTCCGGTGTTGCAAACAGCAGAGCCAACAAGGTTTTAAAATTTTTATCATCTTAAAGCTTGTAATCATTCTGTAAAACTAACAACAATTTCCGGTTACATCCATTTGTTATAGGGCTTCACAACGAAATTGTGTGAAACACTTCCTAAAACGCAACGAGCTTAACATGGGTTAATATCATTTCATAGGGCTAATTTAAGTTATTTCCCATCCATCTATCTGTTTTTTTCAAGCATTTAGCTAATTTTTTAATGAACTTTTTGTCTTAAAACTGATGCAAAATTTGTTAAGATTAAGCATGAATTAAGTTATTTAGATGATCATGACTGTTACGTTCGTTTCACCTGTAATTATTGATGCTTTAGGTCAACCCTGCCCCATGCCGTTGTTGCTATTGAAACGTGCTTTAAAAAAAGCCGATCAACAATCAAAATTCTTATTAAAATCTTCAGATCCACACAGTGAAATAGATGTCACACGTTATTGTCAATTACATCAACTTCATTGTCGAAGCCTTGAAATTTCAGCAAAGGAATACCACTATTACATTGAATTGATGTAATTCTTTGCTAAAATCAAGCACACTAGAAATGCAAGTAAGTTTACATTTCTATACTGAATTTTCCTTAATGACCAACACCTTTAGCATTAAGATGAAATCGTGATTTATATCTCATCTTACAAGGAGACTCCATGGCTACTGACAGCAGCAATCAATTGATGCCCCTGTCATTGTCTGCACCCGGTGTAAATTTGGGCGCATATATTAGTACGGTCAATCAAATTCCAATTTTAACGGCTGAGCAAGAGAAAGAACTGGCTGAGCGTTATTATTATGATCAAGACCTAGACGCTGCAAAATTGTTGGTCATGTCACACTTACGCTTTGTGGTACACATTGCGCGTAGCTATGCAGGCTACGGCTTACCTCAAGGTGATTTAATTCAAGAAGGTAATTTGGGCTTAATGAAAGCCGTAAAACGTTTTGACCCAACAATGGGCGTGCGTTTAGTGTCTTTTGCGGTTCATTGGATTAAAGCTGAAATTCACGAATATGTGATTCGTAACTGGCGTATTGTCAAAATTGCGACCACCAAAGCGCAACGTAAACTATTCTTTAATTTACGTAGCCTAAAAAAATCCAGTAAACGATTGACTTTGGCAGAAGCCCAAGCCATCGCTAATGACTTAAATGTCACCCCAGAACAAGTGTTGGAGATGGAAGGTCGTCTTACTGCTTATGATGCTGCGTTTGAAGCTCAGGGCGATGATGATGACGATACACCACATACTGCGCCTGCACTGTATTTAGAAGATAATCGCTACAATCCTGCGCAATTGGTTGAAGATGAAGATTATGAGGCGCAAAGTACTGCTGCACTACACAGTGCGATGGATCAGCTTGATGACCGTTCTCGTAATATCTTACAACGTCGCTGGTTAGATGATGATAAATCGACCTTGCATGAGCTTGCAGCTGAATATAACGTTTCTGCGGAACGCATTCGCCAGCTTGAAAAAAATGCGATGGAAAAAATCAAAACGGCTATGTCGGTAAACTAAAGGGCTGAATGCCCTTTTGTTTTTTCTCGCTATATTTAACGCCCCAAATATGCTAACTTTGCGGTTCAAATTTATCGTTAAATTGTCATTATGTGGATCGCCATTTCTGCAATTAATCTTGCGCTTGCGGTATTATTCGGTGCATTTGGCGCACATGGATTAAAGTCCATCGCTACAGTCGAACAACTGAGCTGGTGGAACACAGCAACTCAATATTTCTTTTATCATGCCTTGGGTTTATTGATACTCGGTATTTTAAACAAAATTGTCCCAACGTTCGCAATCAAGACTCCCTTTCTGCTGTTTCAAGTCGGTATCATTTTATTCTGCGGTTCTCTTTATCTGATGAGTCTGAATTTTCCTAAAATATTAGGTGCTGTCACACCAATTGGTGGTTTATTCATGATTGCAGGCTGGTTAACGCTGGCATGGCACGCATTTAAATTTTCAAGATAATGGGTTGAGTATGCAAATCTATTTAAATGGTGAGTTAATCGAAACGCCGTGTGAAAATCTACAGCAGTTGATTCAGGTTTTAGACTTAGAAGGCAAACGCTTTGCTGTGGAAAAGAATCAAAACATTATTCCGAAAAGTAGATTTGAGCAGACTGTAATTGCACCTCAAGATCGGATTGAAATCATTCAAGCTGTTGGCGGCGGCTAAAGGCTCGTGGAGTAAACTATGCAAGATTCCCCTTTAATTATTGGCTCTCGTACATTTCGGTCGCGCTTATTGGTCGGTACTGGCAAATATAAAGACTTAAATGAAACGGGTTTGGCGATTGAAGCCAGTGGTGCTGAAATTGTCACGGTGGCAATTCGTCGGGTGAATATTGGACAACATGCCGATCAACCAAATTTGCTTTCGGTTATTCCACCTGAAAAATATACCATTCTGCCAAATACCGCAGGTTGTTTTGATGCAGACAGTGCTATTCGCACTTGTATGCTTGCACGTGAACTACTGGATGGTCACAACCTCGTAAAGTTAGAAGTGCTTGGCGATGAAAAGACGTTGTACCCAAATGTCACTGCGACCTTAAAAGCAGCGCAGACCTTGATTGATGATGGTTTTGAGATCATGGTTTATACGTCTGATGACCCAATTGTGGCTCAAGAACTGGAAAGCATGGGCTGTGTGGCGATTATGCCTTTGGGGAGTTTGATTGGTTCTGGACTCGGAATTTTGAATCCACACACCATTTCGATTATCAAAGAAAACGCTAAAGTTCCTGTCTTAGTCGATGCGGGTGTTGGTACAGCCAGTGATGCGGCAATTGCAATGGAACTCGGTTGTGAAGGCGTGCTAATGAACACGGCAATTGCCGCTGCTCAAAATCCAATTTTGATGGCCTCTGCAATGAAAAAAGCGGTTGAAGCAGGTCGTGAAGCATTTTTAGCAGGTCGTATGCCACGTAAGCGTATGGCGAATGCAAGCTCGCCTGAAACGGGTTATTTTTTTAAGTAAGAAAAATATTAAATGGAGCTTATGAGCTCCATTTTTTAATGCGATGATGATTTTATCTTGATTCGAGATTAATGAGATGAACAACATGCTCACTTGATCGTAAAGCAAGGTCACTTAAAACATCTGGCTTTAGCAGTTCGATCTCACTCTTTGGCATCCATGAAATCACTTGAGCAGCACTAGAATCATCAACATAACTAGCTTTTGCTTGGATCTGACCTTTATAAATATAAAGAAATTCATGGAAATGTTTATCTACGACGGGATCATAGAAAAAGTTTTCAACAATCGCGAAAAGCGCAGGTGAATTAAAATATTCCCCTGTTTCCTCCAACACTTCTCGTTGAATTCCCTCTAAGGTTGTTTCTGAAAATTTTAATCGACCACCCACTAAAGAAATACTTCCATCAGGAAATGTAGAAACCAAAATCTGATCTTCGTGTTCTATCCAAGCAGCCACACGAATATTAAGCTTCCCCTCAAGCTATCTCTAATGTTAAATCTTTCACTTATCACTCAAAGGCTTCGTTTTAATCATTTATTCTATTATATTTTTTAAATTTCCTTTCGCCCTTTGCTCAAAATTCTGCTGGAAATATTCCGTTTGATACAGCGGTTCAGTCTGATAGAAATGCATTAACACTTCTTTTCTTTTATTGGCGTATATCTCAAGATCAACCCAAGCATACTCTTCTTGAATCTGCTGTTCATATTCCGCAAAACGCGCTGGTGTAGCAGCTAGAATCGCCAAATCCATATCCAGTAAAAACTGCAAGTCTAGCTCATCCGTTGCTTCATGCTTTTGGGTTGCAAGAATCCATCGTTTTATCTTTTGAATGATCTCAGTAGGTAAATCTTCAGCCAAATACTGTTCAAATAGCTCTACACTTTTAAGCTCATTATCTTTGGCTTGCGGATCATAAACCGCATCATGAAACCAGAGTGCCAACTCAACCGCATAAGCATCATTTAAATCAGCTCGAATGGATTCAAGCAAAACCAAACATTCATATAAATGCTGAATCGTATGATACGCCCGCTGTTTTTCACTATACGCAGCAATTAACGTGTTAAAAATTTTCTGCGGTTCCGAAAAATGGTAATAGCAATGCAATTCACACCATGAGTGTTCTAATGTAGTTAGATACTGTTGCATGACCATTCCCCTTTCAATTAAATGAATGATTTTGCATACATCTATAAGGAAATTTTAAAAATTTATTGCTCATCTCGTTTAAATACCCATTCATTCGCAGATGAACTTTCCGCATCAAAATAATAGCCTTCACTATTAAAACTTTTCAGTTGCTCAACTTTTTTCAATTGATTTTCAATCATATACCTTGCCATTAAACCACGTGCTTTCTTGGCATAAAAACTAATGACTTTATATTTGCCATTTTTCTGATCAAGAAAAACAGGCTTGATGATCTTGGCTTCAATTTTCTTTTCATTCACAGATTTATAATATTCGTCCGAAGCTAAATTGACCAAAAATTTAGTGTGCATTTGCGCTAAATCATGATTGATTTGATCAGTAATTTGATCGCCCCAAAATGTATATAAATTATGACCACGCGGATTTTCTAATTTTGTGCCCATTTCCAAACGATACGGCATCATCAAATCCAAAGGACGTAACACGCCATAAAGTCCAGACAACATTCGCAAATGCTTTTGTGCAAATTTAATCTCTTGATCATTGAGATGATATGCATCAAGTCCTGTATAGACATCGCCTTTGAACGCGAACAAGGCTTGACGTGCAATTGAAAAATTAAATTCAGGCGTCCAATCACGAAACCGCTCGACATTTAAAGTAGCGATCTTTTCACTCACGCTCATCAAGCTGCCAATTTGAGTTGACGATAATTCACGACATACCTGAATCAGTTGTTCAGATTGTTCTAATAAACGCGGTTGAGTGTGCGCATCAGTTGGTAAAGCAGTGTGATAATCGAGTGTTTTCGCGGGAGAAATTAAAGCCAACATAATCAATCTAAGTTATTCAAAATCCGCTCAACTATAACAGTTGACCCTCTTGAATTCCATGTTCAGATGAATTTGTGTTTGATATAGCATTGTCGTTACACTGGTGGATATTCTTTTATTTATACTAACCTTTATGACTGAAAAACTTTTGATCCAAGGCCCAGTAGGTCAAATTGAAATTTTTGTGGATCGACCAGAGGTTGAACTGAAAGGTTTTGCTGTAGTTTGTCATCCGCACCCTCAACAAGGTGGCACACCGCAGCACAAAGTTCCTGTGTTATTGGCGCAAATTTTCAATGAAATGGGCTGTGTGGTGTATCGCCCCAGTTTTCGTGGTTTAGGTGGCAGTGAGGGAACACACGATCAAGGTTATGGCGAAACCGATGATATTTTAGCGGTGATTGAATATGCTCGGCAGCAACATCCAGATTTAGCTTTTTATGCAGGTGGATTTAGTTTTGGTTCGCATGTATTAGCAAAATGTCATGCTCAACTGTCTGAAAATCTTCGCCCGAAAAAGTTGGTTTTATGCGGATTACCGACAGGCTCAGTAATTGATTTGCGCCATTATCAAACTCCGCAAATAGAAGGTGAGCTTTTATTGATTCACGGCGAACAAGATGAAATCACGTTACTCTCTGATCTAATCGCTTGGGCAAAACCACAAAAGCATCCAATTACGATTATACCAGGTGCAAATCACTTTTTTACAGGCTATTTAAAGCAGCTCAAACAAGTGATTACAGGCTTTTTGAAGATATAGAATGAACAATTAATTACCAAGAGAAATACAGTTTTTCCAACTCAATGTCTGTTATGTCAATACAGATACGCATGCCGAAAACCACTAAATCATAAATAAAGAATTTATGATTCTTACACAAAATAAATTAGGCTTTGAGATAATCAGCACCCATTGCAGAAATGGCAATTTCTGCATCATGCGACGTGAGTATAGAGTGATAATACTGAACCAACTCTGATTCCCAACCAATCATCTCATCTAAAATATTTTGTGCTTGGTCTACTGACAATAGAAATTGATTTGCCATACTCAAAACGTTTTCTCGGCTTATCTGATTTCCAAACAAGCCTATCTGCATACTCAGACCTTGTGGTTTAAATTCCTGATTTGGGACAATGTCAAACAATGGAGCAATTCTCCAGCGAGCATTCTGATACATGAAAGCATGATTTTTAGGATGATCATCATCGTTTCCAATCAGAATATTAAAAATCATTCGCCTAAATAACTCATGAATATCCTGTTCAGACATTCCTTTTCGATGCATTTCATTTGCCATCAAAGGATATGACCAACGTTGATGATTGGTACTATTCCATTCGGCATCCAACAAAGTTAAACCACTTAACATGGGTAAGCGGCGAAATTTTTGAGTTTGCGAATCATAACTACGATCAAACCGCTCCAAAAGTAGTACATCTTTCTGTTCATTCTGATGTGAAATTTGAACCAATTGATGTTTGGCAACCAACAACCCTTTTTTCTCAGCAAAGCTTAAACAAGCAAATTCAACTTGTGGCACGTTAATCAGATCATCTCGATCTTTAGGTTTCGCAAGATATAATTTATTTTCATCAAATAAAGTAATTTTAGGTCTCGCCCCTCCTAATGAGGTCGTTTGGGTGATTGCCAATTGAATTCGCGTAATTGCTTCACCCCTACGCATGGCAGCACTAAAATCAAGAAAATCGGATAATTTAACCAAATGCTGGAAATTTTCCAAAGTTGCTTTTTGAGTGACTGTTTTAATTTCACCGATACATAAATTCCCAAAACGATCAGAATTTTTCGCTTTAATCAAAAAATCTAAATCTGTCCAAGCTGTATCTTTTTCTCTTGCATAAATTCGTTTCAGAATCACTTTCCCCCAAGCATCAGGCATAATATCCATAACAAAATTTGGAATTCCGTGATTGGTTGTAATCGTATAAGGTTCTTTCCGAAATGGATAATGCACCTCGTCTAATACCCATGTGGTTGGATAATTAGGGGCATAAACAAATTGCCCGATACCATTTTCTACTGTTAAACGCCCAAGTGTTATGAAGTCGATTTGCTCAGGAAGTTGAATATACAAATAGATGGTTTGTTTCATTAAAAATCATCCTCATCTATTTGCTGTAAACGAACTCGACTTTTGAGATTGGCTTTATTTTCCACAATTGGCAGATTTTTTTGTAAGTCAGTTAAAAGATTTAAATACCATAACACTTTTACTATCACACCAAACTCAACCGATGTATCCGCCTTTTCTATACGCTTAATCGTTGATAATGAAGTAGAAACTGCTTGAGCCAAATCATTTTGACGTAGCTGTCTCTCAAGCCTTTTCTGCTTGATTAATGTCGCTAACTGTTGAGTAAATAACTGCCCATCAAGAGGGGAAAAATCATTTTTATAGCTCATATCTGATATTTTATATCACTTAAAGATTCATATATGAACTTCAATATAACATAGAAAATTTATATTTCAGTAAAACCGCTTTAAAAATCACTCCAGCTCAAACCAAACCGAGCCAAATACTTTTTGACTCGATCACTGTCATTGGTAGTATTCCGTTGCTGTCGCGAAGCTGCAAAAAGCTGTCGTCCGGCATCAGCCATAGACTTGGCATTTTCACAAACTTGAAGCACACCACGCAGTTGAATCTGATCGAACTCATCTACATCTGTAAGCTGCTTTTGATCTAAATACTTGAGTAAAATATCTCGTTCTTTCACTTCACTTGAAGCAACCTGAATTGACCAAAGTTGTTTTAAACGTTGAATTTCCTTTTCGACAGTTTCTGAACGAATCAACTCGCCACTGGATAATGTCGCTAGTCGTGTGACACTGGAAGTTAAATCACGGAAATTCCCCTGCCAAGATGCTTCTTTAGACTTGGCAAATTTCAAATACACATCTAAAGCATCACGTTGAAAGCGCAGTTGTCGTTGGTGCTGTGTCGCAAAACGTTGTAATTCAAATTCAATATTCGGCGCAATATCTTCGATTCGATCTTTTAGATTAGGTAAAAAGAAAGTCCATATATTCAATCTTGCCC
>DAOMAH010000008.1:0-19934 GCA_035426725.1 Acinetobacter sp. | reverse complement strand
TTACGCAACTATCATAGCATTAACCTTGATTTTTTCATTGAGGATTGATTAAAAAGTATAAAAATGTCGATTCGTTATTTTTTTATACTTTTTATGTAAACATAATTGGAAAGTTTTTAGCGCATGTTGCTATTTATTCACAGTTTTATCATTGCAAATTGTGTCAAAGCTATCGCATCATTAGAGCAATGTTTCGGATTTAACACAAAGCTATGAAGTGTGAACGTGGTATTGGTTTTGTCGGCCTAGTTTTCTTAATTTTAGTGATTGGTATTTTTATTGCCTTCAGTATCTATCTCATTCGTTTAGATAATATTATTCGTCATAAATTTGAAGGTCAGCGTTGGGACATTCCTGCCAAAGTTTTCGCACGTCCCTTAGAAATCTACGCCAATGCACCACTCACGCAAGAAAACTTCACAGAAGAATTAAAATTATTGGGCTATAAAGACGCCGCCAATTACGATAAATCGGGTAATTATGTGGTGCAAGGCAACCACATGTATGTGCATACACGTGGTTTTGACTATGGCGACAGTAACGAACCTGAACAAGTGTTGGAAGTAGGCTTTATAGACGGTCAAGTCAGTGAAATTCGTTCCACTAAACCTTCAACGACGGGTGTTGCACGTTTAGAACCCTTATTGATTGGCGGAATTTATCCTCAACACAATGAAGACCGTGTGTTGATTAAAATTAATAAAGTTCCAAAAACATTGATCGAAGCATTAGTTTCAACTGAAGATCGAAATTTTTATCATCATCATGGGGTGTCTGTTCGTGGTACTGCACGTGCCATTGTCAGCAACGTCACAGGTGGACGCCGTCAAGGGGGTTCAACCCTTACGCAACAATTGGTGAAAAACTTTTATCTATCACCTGAAAAAACATTAAAACGTAAAGCCAATGAAGCCCTGATGGCATTGCTGATTGAATTTCATTACAGCAAAGATGAAATTATTGAAGCTTATTTAAATGAAGTGAATTTGGGACAAAACGGTAGCTATTCGATTAATGGTTATGGTTTAGCTTCGCAGTTTTACTTTGGCTTGCCATTACGCGAGTTGAATATTTCACAACAAGCCTTTTTAGTTGGTTTGGTACAAGGCCCGTCTTTATACAATCCTTGGCGCAATCCTGCAGCTGCAAAAAAACGCCGTGATGTGGTGTTAAACAACATGATGGTGATGGGTTATTTAACCCAAGCTGAATATCAAGATGAAATTGCGCGTCCTTTAAATGTGGTGAGCAAACCATCTTTAGGCCCTGCGAAATTCCCCGATTTTCTAGACATTGTACGTCGTCAATTGCGAACTGAATACCAAGAGGGTGACTTAACCAATCAAGGTTTAAAGATTTTTACCACGCTTGACCCAATTGCACAGACGCAAGTTCAAACAGCCTTTAAAAATTCGGTTGATCGTTTAGCAAATGCCAATCCAAAGCGTTTAAAAAATTTACAAGGTGCGGTATTGGTCGCACAACCCGAAAATGGTGAACTGATTGCAGCTGTAGGCTCAACTCAAGACTTTACCGGTTTTAACCGTACAGTAGATGCAAAACGCCAAGTCGGTTCGTTACTTAAACCTATAATTTATTTAAATGCAATTGAGTCTGGTCGTTATACATGGGCAAGTCCAATTGAAGATAGCGCAGTCAATATTCCTGTAGATGGCAATAAAACGTGGACGCCGAAGAACTATAGCGGTGGTGATCATGGCGTTGTGCCAATGCAACAAGCTTTAGCAAATTCCTATAACCTGTCTGCGGTTCGAGTCGGTAATGAATTTGGGATTTCTACTTTCAGCAATAAACTTCGACAGTTTGGTGTTAGTTCAGATATTCCAGCTTATCCATCTATTTATTTAGGTGCGGTGAATATGTCACCGATGGAAGTTCTAGGAATTTATGGCAACTTTGCAACGGGCGGTTTTAAATACCCTCCTCGCTCAATTCGTACGGTGGTGGATGCTCAAGGTCGCGTACTTGAACGTTATGCCTTAAATGTTCAGCAAACCATTGAACCTGCTGCGGCTTATATTTTAAATTATGGCTTACAGCAAGTGATGAGTTCTGGTACAGGTCGTGCTGCCTATAGCGTTCTACCTGAAACCTTAAATCTAGCAGGCAAGTCTGGAACCACCAATGACACAAGAGATTCATGGTTTGCAGGCTATTCAGGCAATCATGTCGCAGTTGTATGGTTAGGTTTGGATGATAACAAAGTGACAGGTCTGACAGGTTCTTCTGGTGCGCTACCTGTTTGGACAAACGTGATGAAGCAGCTTCGTCAAGAGCCAGTGAATCTTCGCCAAACGGATAATGTGCAATGGCAATGGATTGACAGCGCCACTGGAGATTTATCTGCACAAGGTTGTGAAGGTGCAATGTACATTCCATTGTTACGTCAAACTGTGCCACGCCGTGCAACAGCCTGCGGTCAATCACATTACGAAGTTGAACCTGTTTCTATGCCACAAATGGACACGACAACACCTGCTGAAACTCATAATACCGATAGCAATTATATAAGAGAAAGTGAAGCTGAAATGGATGCAGATTTATCCAATCGTACGCCAACACGCGTTATTTCTAGCGGCAGCTACAACGGCGAAAATTGAATTCGATAAAGGATTGATTGGATATGAACTCAAAAAGTATATTTTTAATTACGCTCGTGGTACTGGCAGGATGTACCTCGACTCCACCACCGCCACAAAACAAAAAAGTGGTGATTAAATTAGGTGAACCGCCATCTGCATCACAAAATAAAAAAAACAAAACGCCGCCTAGTGTAAAGATTACGCCTTACGAGCAAAAGGAAATTAAACGGCAAACTGTTCAGGTGATTGTGCCTGAGCTGAAAGTTCAACAAAAGTTTAATGATGGCAGCCAACTTCCTGCTTTTCGTACTTTGATGCAGAAAACTCAAACGGCGTATAAAAAGCAACAACTTTCAGAAGCAGAACGTTACGCACAGCAAGCCCAACGCATTGCACCTCAAGCCACTGAAACGTATTTGTATCTTGCACTTATTGCAGATCAGCGTAAGCAATATGCCAATGCCGAAGCTTTAGCACGCCGTGGTTTAAGTTATGCACAAAGTAATGCCATGAAAAAACAACTTTGGTACATCATTCTTCGCGCAAGTGAAGCACGTAATCATTCCATCAAAGCGCAACAAGCAAAAAGAATGATTCAGTCGCTATAAGCGTCAATTCAACACTTGAAATTGACGAATCCCTGCAAGCCCATAAGCAAAATGCTTTTGGGCTTTTTCTAAATCTTCTGGAGCAACACCGCCCAAGGCAAATACTGGAATATCACTACGCTTGGCTAATTCAGCAAAACCATCCCAACCTAATACTTTCGCATCAGGATGCGTTTCAGTCATTTGCACTGGACTCAGCAAGACAGCATCGCAGCCAATATGCTGTGCATGTTGTAAAGAAACCGCATCATGACACGCCGCGAAAACCCGCTTTCCAACGGCTAAATCACCTTTATGAAATTGCATCAATTGTGATTGTTTTAAATGTAGATTGTTAATTTTAGACTGTAGAGCTGGGTTTAGTTTTTGCCAAATCTCAATATTAATGATGAGTTTTTGATATTGCTCAACATTTAAATCCATGAGCTTTGTTTCAATTACACAGATGTCCTGCATTGCGACACGCCAATAAAATAAGGCTTCTTGTTGAGGTAAATCTGTGAGATGTTGGCTAATTTTAATGATATGCGGAATATGTAAACGTTCAATCATCGCATCATTGGCTTTTGGGAAATTTAAATGCGTGAGTTGGTCACGATCGTACCAAGCCCAAGGTTGCTGAATTAAAGTAAGCAATTCATCAGGTACATAGGCATGGAACACATGTAAGTTAACAATCAGGTCTTCATATTCATGTTGAATAACATCGAACGCATGCCAATCTTTTAAACCAATCCCGACTTCCTCATAAATTTCTCGACGACAGGCTTGCTCAGGTGTTTCACCAGCTTCAACTTTACCCCCAGGGAATTCATGTTTATTGCCTTGATGTTGTTCTGCTTGACGCCAACCAACCAAAACTTTGCCACGATGTAACAAAATGGCGATGGCTACATCAACTTTCTTTTTTGACATAAGATTATGAAATTCCATTAGATATATATAATTTTTAAATCATTCACGAAGATTTTTCAGATTGATAAGATCGAATAATCAAGAATCTTGTTAAATCTTGAAATTAACGTTGACAGACCCATTCGATAATGATTATCATTTAATAACTTAAAAAGCATACCACGGACTTAACAAAATGAACGCACCATTTAACTTGTTTACTCGTCACACTGAAGCAGCTCAATCATTACCAATGTTATACTCAAACAACCTGTTTGCTTTGGGTCGTGAGATTCGTATTATGCACGCAGGCGAAGAATATCGTTTACGCTTAACCCGTAATAATCGTTTAATTCTCACTAAATAAATTCTTATGCTTCAAACATTGTCGTGGGAAAAATAAAAGCAGCATATGTTCATTTTGCTGCTTTTAAAATTAGCTTAACGGAACGACCCGTAATACTTCTTCCAATGTCGTAATTCCTTCAATCACTTTACGCGCGCCTGCAATTCGTAAAGGCTCAATACCCTCTTTTTTGGCTTGCGCTTTCAAATCATTCAACGTTCCATTGGCACTAATAATGGTTTTTGAATCTAAGCTCACTGGCATAAATTCATAAATGCCTACACGACCTTTGTAACCTGTTTGGCGACACGCTTCACACCCTACCGCCTTATACATTGTTTCTGGCATTTCCATAATATAATCAAAGGTTAAATGTTCCCATTCTTGCGGATTAATCGCCGTTTGTTGCTTGCAATGTGGGCAGAGTTGACGCACTAAACGCTGTGCCAAAACACCTAAAATTGTCGCAGCGGTCAAAAATGGTTGTACGCCTAAATCATGTAAACGCGTAAGACTAGACGGTGCATCATTGGTATGTAGCGTGGATAAAACTAAGTGACCTGTCAGCGCCGCCTGAATCGCCATATTTGCGGTGTCGTGGTCACGAATCTCCCCAACCATAATAATGTCAGGATCTTGGCGCATTAGCGCGCGTACACCATCGGCGAAGCCTAACTCAATTGCAGGATTGACCTGCATTTGGTTAAAACTTGGTTCTAACATTTCAATTGGGTCTTCAATGGTACAGACATTGACTTGCTCTGTTGCCAATTGCTTGAGTGAAGAATATAAAGTGGTGGTTTTACCCGAACCTGTCGGCCCAGTCACGAGTATGATGCCGTGACTATGCTGGGTTAGCGCATCCCAACTTTGTAATAAATGCTCACCAAAACCAAGCTGTTGGAAACTACGCACCAATACTTCAGGGTCGAAAATACGCATGACCAATTT
Organism: Acinetobacter sp.; assembly: GCA_035426725.1. GTDB lineage: Bacteria > Pseudomonadota > Gammaproteobacteria > Pseudomonadales > Moraxellaceae > Acinetobacter. The sequence continues at coordinate 14,532 of DAOMAH010000008.1, read as the reverse complement.
TTCGCCAAATGCCGTCGGCAAAGTGGAAAGGCGCAACTCGGTTTCTTGCCCTTTCGGTGTTCGCGTTTTTAAACGACCATCTTGTGGTCTACGCTTTTCCGCTACATTCATACGACCCAAAATCTTGATGCGTGAAATCACAGCCATCAGCGTATTGGCAGGCATGTTGTAAATGGTATGCAGCACACCATCGATACGGAAACGAACTTTACCTTTGTCTTTTCTAGGTTCTAAATGAATATCGCTCGCGCCTTGTTCGAAAGCGAACTGCAAGACCCAATCCACTAACTTCACAATATGTTGATCGTTAGCATCTGGATTTTGTGCATCGCCTAATTGTAATAATGCCTCGACCCCTTTGTTATCTCGATCAAAGGCATTAGAATTTTGCGACGAACTAACCGCACGGCTTACTTGATAATATTCCAACAAATAACGCTGGATTTGTTCAGGATTCAGTAAAACACGTTCAATTTTCTTCGGTGCAAGACTACGTTCTAAGTTGGTTTGCCATTCTGTAATAAATGGCTGATCTGTTCCAATGACGATTCGGTCAGCATGTACTTCCACTGCTAAAATACGATTACGAACCGCAAATTCTTGTGACATGACATTGGTTAACGCTGCGACATCGGCTTTTAGGGGATCAATGATAAAAAAAGGAATTCCTGCTTTTTCTCCCAACCACTGGCACAGGCGAATTAAGGTTAACGATGACCCTGCTTGTAACTGATCTTTTAAATTAAAATGGGCAATCCACTGTAAAGGATGCCATTTCAATTGTTCTTTTTGACGATGCGTGGTTTGAATTAACAACTTATCTCGTTCGGTAATGCGACCATCTTTTAGTAATTGTTCTAAACACCACGTCACATCAACCGTAAAAGAAAAATTTGTTTGAGTTTGCATAACCGTCAGTTCCCTAAATACGATCTTAATTTATATTTTTAAATTATTGGTCTGATTCTACCGCAACCACGCTGACCGTTGTTTCATCCACTGTAAAACGAATATTCAATTGCGCAAAAGACATGCCATAGACACGTGATGCATCATCTTGATAAGCAGGTCGTGGGTCTAAAGATAACACTTGTTCAAGTTCATCGAATATCTTTTTATTAAAAATTCCATGTTTACAGAATTGTTGCTGTTGCGATTGAGCAGTTTCCGTCCAGACCACATTTTTACGAGTAGGCTGTTGCTGCGCATAGCCATTGACTGAATCCACAACGGCATCTGAATATTGAATATAGGGTTTAATATCTAAAATTGGCGTGCCATTGAGCAAATCACTACCCGTGACATGCAAACGTACCGATTTTCCAATGTTTTCGACACGCAGCAAACGAACCACTGAGAGCCCAATGGGCGCAGGACGGTACATACTTCTAGTCGCAAACACACCTACTTTTGTATTACCACCAAGTCTAGGTGGACGAACTTGTGCGCGAAATTTCGTGGCTTGTTGTTGAGCATTTTTGTTATTTTTATTGTCGTGGAATTGCCAAACTAACCACACATGACTAAACGCTTCGATGCCTTGAAAGGCAAGCATATCGTTATATGGCTCGACCATTTCGATATAAGATTCAACATTGACCAAATTCGGTTGTCTTGGAATGCCAAATTTTTCACGGTAGGGAGATTGCATATAGCCGATTATGGGCATCGTGACAGAATTATTCATCATTTTTTCTGATAAAGACAATTAAATATATTCAGTTTATAGCGAATGTTTTTAGATTAGAATAGCAGCCTGTTTCTTTTAACTGTGATCGAGACCTTAAATGGCTGCTTTTAACGTTGAACGCATTACGCATGTTCACCACTGGAATGACACACTTTTCAGTTTTAAAACCACGCGCGATACCGCCTTGCGTTTTAAAAATGGACAATTTGTGATGATCGGACTTGAGGTCAATGGTAAGCCTTTAATGCGCGCCTATTCGATTGCCAGTGCCAACTATGAAGAAGAACTCGAATTCTTCTCGATTAAAGTTCAAGATGGCCCGCTCACATCTATTTTGCAAAAAGTACAAGTTGGCGATGAAATTCTGATTTCGAAAAAACCGACAGGCACTTTAGTTCACGACGATATATTACCAGGTAAAAATCTTTATCTTTTATCTTCTGGAACTGGACTTGCACCCTTCCTTTCATTGATTCGTGACCCAGAAACTTACGAAAAATTTGAAAAAGTGATTGTGGTTCACGGAACACGTTTCATTTCTGAATTGGCATACCAAGACTTAATGTTAAATGAATTGCCAAACCACGAATTTTTTGAAGAATTGGGCATCAAAGATAAATTGGTTTACTACCCAACCGTAACGCGTGAGCCTTTCCATACGCAAGGTCGTGTTACCACTGCGATTGAAACAGGTCAATTGTTTGAAAAAATTGGTTTGCCACGTTTTAACCGTGAAACTGACCGTGCCATGTTGTGTGGTAGCCCTGCATTCTTAAAAGATGTCGCAGCGTTGCTTGATGAGCATGGTTTGGTTGAATCTCCACGTATGGGCGTCATGGGCGACTACGTAATTGAACGTGCTTTTGTTGAAAAATAAATTACGTCAATAAATGAAAAAACCGAGAGTGAGCTCTCGGTTTTTTTATGCTTAGATTTTTTAATTAAGGTAAATCGGCGACTTTAAATTGTGAGTAGCGATGAATCCGATAAACAAAATTTTCGAAGTATGAATGGCTCAAGACCACGACTAAGTACGCAATCATTAACGAACCTAAAATATCAAATGGAAAATGAACACCTAAATAAACGCGAGACCATCCGACTAACACACTGAATAGCAAACCTACGATCCCAATTTTTTTATAACCGCCCATTAAAAACGAAAACGCTAAGGTGCTAATGGTTAACGTATGACTACTTGGAAATGATGAAGTCGCTCCGTGATCAATTAATTTCACCCCCAAATCCAATTCAAATGGTCGTGGATGGTAATAAAGTAATTCAATAAAATCTTCGATCAACAAGGTCAAGACAATCATAAACAATGTTTTTATAAACAAAGCTCTATAGTTTTTACCCTGAAAAAATAATAACGCCAAAATAAAAACAATGAATAAAACACTTAAATTATGCGAGAAAAATATCGCCACATGATTCAGAAGCGTATTGCTCGTACTTGATGCATTAATCTGTTGAAATAGGTAGAGATTTAAGTCATTAACAATCATTACTGTTCAGTTCTTTCATTTTTATCTTGCCTCAAGATAAAGAAGATACATGAAAGAATGATGAAACTTTGTCGTTAAAATGCTAACTCAATTTGCGTTTTTTCTTTTCGCTATACATATTAAAGTCTGCAATTTCGATGAGATTTTGCATTTCTAAACTATCGTTCGGATAGAACGCCAAACCGATACTCGCGCCAATTTTTAAATCTGTATTTTCAAAACTAAAAGGCTGACCACAAGCGTCGATCAAGCGATGCATCATCTCCATTGCGGAATCTTGGTTGTCGATTGAAGGTAAAATAATGGCAAATTCATCGCCACCGAGTCGTGCCACCACATCATTTTTTCTTAAATTTTGTGATAAGCGATGTGCGATTTCAATTAAGGCTGTATCGCCATAACGATGTCCAAAATGATCATTAATCCCTTTTAAGCCATCCATATCGACCATTAAAACGGCCAATAACTGATGCAGTTTGGCTGCTTCTTGAAGTTGTAGTCTTAACGAATCTAAGAATAAAGCCCAATTTCCTAAACCTGTTAAATGGTCTCGAGTGGCTAATTTATACAATTCTTGATGACTAAATTTAGTGGCATGATACATGGCAGACGCAATCAATTCAGACATTGACCCCAGTAGAGACAAATCTGCTTCGTTGAATGCCTGCACTTGATCTGAATAAATTTTCAGTACACCGATTACTTCTTCTTCATAGAATAAGGGCACAACCGCCATTGAACGCAAACCAACACGTCTACATGCTTCCCGATTGACACGAGGGTCTGTTTCGCTGTCTTGGCAATATAAGGTTTCGCGTTGCTCAATACACATGCCAGATAAACTGGTTGAGCGATTTAAACGTAGACCTAATAAATGATCTGCTTGATTAGAAACCGCCCGATAGACCATGTCTTCGCCCTCAGCCAATTCCACAATTGCCCCTGTGGCTGCTTCGACAAGTTTTTGAACTTGATTGGCAACTAGAGTCATTACCGCATGTAAATCAATCCCCAATTTTGCAATTGCGGTTTGAGTTTCAATAACAGACATGAGCTGTTGATTGGATAATTGAGCTTGCATGGGAGATGTCTATTCGATCTGAATTCCCCCCCCTAATTTTCTCAATTATTGGTACGAAGTCAAGTGCTTACTTTTATCTTCTTGATGACAATTTAGTCAGTGTAATAGACATTTCGTTTCTGTGAGAAACGTTCTAATTGTTTAATAAAGCCTTCAAAATAATTTTTATTTTTATCTTCAATTCGATAACCTGCATACAGCGTCCGTCTTAAACCTTGCGGTGCAACGCAATCTAAACGACGACTCACCACCCAGCCCTTTTGCTCATATTCATTTACTACCCAATCGGGTAAGGCTGCAATTCCGCGCCCACTGGCGACCAATTGAATTAACATTTGGGTTAAATCGGTAGTGCGAATGTGTTTGGGTTGAATGTTGGCAGGTATAAATAGATGCGCCATGATGTCTAAACGATGTTTATCGACTGGATAAGTGATCAGCGTTTCTTCGGCTAAGTCTTGTACGCTAATCTGTTCCGCGCGTACCAAAGGATGTGTATTGGACAGCACCAAACGTGATTCATATTCAAAAATCGGAAAATACTCGATGCCTTTCAATGCAATCGGATCAGCCGTGATTAATAAATCAAATTCAGCGTTTTGCAAAAGCTCATGTGGATTGGCTTCAAAACCTGCGGCAAAGTCCAAGTCTACATCTGGATATTGTTGGCGATATTGATTGAGCAGCGGCATGAGCCAATCAAAACAGCTATGGCATTCAGATGAAAAAATGATACGTCCCGTTTGACCATGCACGATTCGAGTAATGTCTGTTTGAGCGATTTGAACTTGCGGCAACACATCATCTGCCAGTTTTAGTAAGCGTTGCCCTACATTGGAAAAAGTCACAGGACGACTACGACGATTGACCACTTCCACGCCATACCAATGATCAAGTTCTTTTAATTGATGTGAAATAGCGGAAGGTGTAAGACATAAATCGGCAGCCGCAGCGACCAATGAACCATGCTCTCTTAAAGCCATCAACGTTTTTAAATGACGGAATTCTAGCACGACAATCACCAAAATTGAATTTTACTCATCATAGCATAAATTTAATTAGCAGGATTCAACAAGAGTTGTATTTGATTATTTTTATATTCAGTGAAATTTATTCATTTTAAAATTTGAGCGCATCTCATAAACATAAATACCAGTTGATGAAGAATCGACTGGTACTTTTTTTTCGAATTTTTGCTACGGCGTTACAGGTTTGGTTGTTGGATATTGTGAAATTACGTTCTTCGCATCGGTCACTACTTTTGAGCTTGGTAATTCCTTATTTTCCGTAACCTTTTGAGCTTCATAATCGGTCATAAGTTGTATATTGCTTTGAATGAGTAAATCTACTCGCTGCTGTGCTTGAGCAGAGTCACCTTGATTGATGGCTTTTAAAATTCCATCATAGGCGATAATGTGGGGTGCCGAACTCGTATATTGCATTTCATTAATAATTAAAAATGCGTTTGTAATACAGGTGCGTAATTACACCTGTAATGATTGCCCCGATAAATATGCCAATAAAAATGTGTTGCCAAGGTTTCATAAAAATTTCTCTTATCGTGATTGGGTTTGCTAAAATTATAAATGTAATTGATTATCATTTAATTATTTGTATAATATGACATAAAAATTTTATAAACAACTGTTAGCTCCACAGTATTCTGTGTATATAATTCGGCGAATAATTGACTAATTTATTGATTATTAAAATAAAGATGATGGTCTAAAAATATGATCCAGAGCAACGCACTATATCAATCAAATTTCCGAAAAATCATATAAGAAATCAGCTACTTTCTGTTCCAAAATTTCATGCTCATCTTGAGATTCAACAATATCGACCATCAAATCATCTAAACCTGTTTGTTATTTTACGCTTACACCTTGAATTTCAAGAAAAGTTAGCATCACTGCTAATCCTGTACGTTTATTTCCGTCCACAAAAGCATGTCCTTTTGCAATCGCTATACCGAACCAAGCGGAAATTTCAAATAAATCCCCAACATTATTATAATACATCTGTTGTTCTATTCGACTCAGTACACTTTCAAGCCTCTCAACATGACAGCCTTCGCGCCCTACGCCTGTTTGTTTAAGTATTTCATCATGTACAGCAATCACAAAAGTAGAGTTAATTAAGCTCATCTATAAGCCAACTCCTTAATCTCTTCTTTATGCTGTTGAATAACACGTTTAGCACTATGCATGACCACTCGTTTAGTCGCTTCATTATCACTAAACTGTATAGGTAAAACTTGCCCTGTTAGTTCTGAGCGAGTTTTGTGTTCTTCAATTTTATAATCTTTCAGACGTTTGCTCATAATATTCCAAATATTGAATTTCACTTTAATATTATGAATAGATGATGATCCATAAATATTAAATAAAAAAAGGGGCTGATTACTCAACCCCTATCTTTGTTCAATTAAATCATTAAGTCAATTGAGCAGCTTGGATTTTCTTGGTATCAACTTGATCCGCTTCTTTCGTATAGTCTGACATTTGGTCAAAACTTAAATACTTATAAATGTCAGCAGACATGCTGTCGATTTGCGACGCATACTGTTGATATTCCGCAGGCGTAGGTAATTTACCCAATACCGCAGCAACAGATGCAAGCTCAGCAGAAGCCAAGTAAACGTTTGCACCTTGACCCAAACGGTTAGGGAAGTTACGAGTAGAAGTCGATACACAAGTCGTGTTCGGTGCTACACGTGCTTGGTTACCCATACACAATGAACAACCTGGCATTTCAGTACGCGCGCCAGCTTTACCATAAGTGTTATAGAAACCTTCGTCCATCAATTGACGCTCGTCCATACGTGTTGGTGGAGCCAACCATAAACGGGTTGATAATGAACCACCTTCTACCGTATCAAGCAACTTACCCGCAGCACGGAAATGACCGATGTTAGTCATACAAGAACCGATGAATACTTCATCAATTTTCACGCCTTGAACGTCAGAAAGAAGTTTTGCATCATCTGGGTCATTCGGGCAGCAAAGAACTGGTTCTTTGATTTCTGAAAGATCGATTTCATACACTTTAGTGTATTCAGCATCAGCATCAGCTTGTAACAAGCTTGGGTTATCTAACCACTTCTGCATGTTTTCAGCACGACGAGCAAGTGTACGCGCATCGCCATAACCTTCTGCAATCATCCACTTCAACATGGTGATGTTAGAACGTAAGTATTCAGCTACTTTGCCTTCAGAAAGTGTGATTGAACAACCAGCAGCAGAACGTTCAGCAGACGCATCAGAAAGTTCAAATGCTTGCTCTACAGTCAGTTCAGTTTCCATTTCTGACAAGTCGATTTCAAGGATACGACCAGAGAAGATGTTTTTCTTACCTTTCTTCTCTACAGTCAAGTCACCTTGCTGAATCGCAACATAAGGAATTGCATGTACAAGGTCACGTAAAGTGATACCAGGCTGCATTTTACCTTTGAACTTCACAAGGATTGATTCAGGCATATCCAATGGCATAACACCAGTCGCTGCTGCAAACGCAACAAGGCCAGAACCCGCTGGGAATGAAATACCAATTGGGAAACGAGTATGTGAGTCACCACCAGTACCAACGGTATCAGGCATTAACATACGGTTTAACCAAGAGTGAATAATACCATCACCTGGACGTAGTGACACACCACCACGGTTCATAATGAAGTCAGGTAATGTGTGATGCGTTGTTACGTCAACTGGTTTTGGATACGCAGCAGTGTGACAGAAAGACTGCATCACTAAGTCAGCTGAGAAGCCTAAGCAAGCCAAATCTTTTAATTCATCACGTGTCATAGGACCAGTGGTATCTTGCGAACCGACAGTCGTCATTTTCGGTTCACAGTAAGTACCCGGACGGATACCTTGACCTTCCGCTAAACCACATGCACGACCAACCATCTTCTGTGCTTGTGTGAAGCCTTTACCTGTGTCAGCAGGTTGTACTGGAATACGGAACAATGTAGACGGTGCAAGACCTAATTCTTCACGTGCTTTCGCAGTCAAACCACGACCAATGATCAAGTTGATACGACCACCCGCACGTACTTCGTCTAAAAGTACAGGCGTTTTAAGTTCAGCTTCTGAAATTTGTACGCCATCTTTGAATGCCGTTACTTTTGCAGCAGCATGGTCAATTTTTAATACAACTTCGTCGCCCATGTTCATGTTAGCAACGTCGATTTCTACAGGTAACGCACCTGCATCTTCCATTGTATTGAAGAAGATTGGCGCGATTTTAGAACCTAAGCACACACCACCATCTTTTTTGTTCGGAATGTGTGGAAGTTCGTCACCGAAGAACCAAAGTACAGAATTCGTTGCAGACTTACGAGAAGAACCTGTACCTACAACGTCACCCACGTAAGCAACTTGGTTGCCTTTCGCGATCAAGTCTTTAATTTGGTTCAGTGGACCCACTTCACCCGGTTGTTCAGGGTTGATACCGTCACGTTCGTTTTTCAACATTGCATTTGCGTGTAATGGGATATCTGGACGGCTCCAAGCGTCTTGTGCTGGAGACAAGTCATCAGTATTGGTTTCACCAGTTACTTTGAACACAGTGATTTTAATTTCTTCTGGAACATCAGCACGGCTTGTAAACCATTCAGCATCTGCCCAAGATTGTAAAACAGCTTTCGCATTGGCATTACCTGCTTTTGCTTTGTCTGCTACATCATGGAATGCATCAAATACAAGAAGTGTTTTCTTCAATGCTTCAGCCGCTAATTCAGAAAGCGCAGCATCATCAAGAAGAGAAACTAACGGTGCAACGTTATAACCACCAAGCATCGTACCCAATAGGTAAACTGCACGCTCTTTAGTTACAAGTGGTGAAGTCGCTTCACCTTTTGCAAGTGCAGCTAAGAAAGCCGCTTTTACATAAGCTGCTTGGTCAACGCCTGCTGGAACACGATTTTCAAGCAAATCAACTAAGTAAGCTTCTTCGCCTGCTGGTGGGTTTTTTAATAATGCAACCAATTCAGCAGTTTGAGCATCATCAAGTGGCTTCGGTGGGACTCCGAGTGCAGCACGTTCTTCTACGTGTTGGCGGTAAGCTTCTAGCACGGTGATATTCCTCTTCTTTAAAAAATTATTTGTGAGTTCCAGCTTTGTACAGGTTTCACAAATAATATGGATAGCAAAATTTTACTCGACTTCGCGTTAAAAGTTAATGCAACAAAAGCATTTATACGTGATGACCATTATTTTATGGCGAAATGTTCATCAGTTTTGCCAGTTGTGCAATTTAGCGTAAATCCAATAAAACCGTATAAACCTATAAAAAAAGACAACTAGGTTGTCTTTTGGGGTGTTCAAAATGATTTGTATTTCGGCATTTTGTCGTGAGGCGTTGCCAAACATTGCTGCATAAATTGTTGTTTCAATTTTTCACGAATTGCATCAGGGTCGCCTTTGAGCTGCTCGACTGGCAATGCATAGACATTTTCAAGAATTTTAAAGATAAATTGACGGGTCATTTCATCTTCGACTTTACTCGCATGTTCAGTGGCTTGCTTCTGGTCTATACCATTTTGGCGGTCTAAAGCAATCGAACGTGCGGCATTGCCCACACTGACACAATAACCGTGCCATTGTTCTGCAGGTGTTAATGGCTTTTTCTCAGCACATGCGGACAAAAGCATGACTGTTGCGATCCATAAAACTTTTTTCATCATCTGACTATGACTAATTTGATGCGCTTATCATACTAAAACTTATCTGAATTGCCAAAAGGAAAGCTTGAAATTGAGAGTCTCCTTCACCAAAACATACAAATTATTTGCTACAGCGCATGTTGTTGCCAGTCTTGGTACATTTTGCGCCATTTGCCGCTAAGTAAGTATTGCCCGCGACCAAATTAAAACGCTTCCCTGTGGTATCTATGCATCGAACACCATCACAACTCTTAACGTAATAAAGTGTTTCTGTGGTCGTAGCCAAATTTGCATTCGACACGCTGGTCACTGGAGCTGTTTTAGGCATTTGAGATGTATTTGTTGTTGGATTTTTAGCAGGCTGAACTGGCGCTGCTGTTTTTTTAATTTGGGTCGGAGCTGCCGTTTTCTGTGCTTGAACAGGTGTAGGCGTTATCATTTTGGGATTTTGAACGGGTGCTGTCGTTTTTGGATTTTGAGTCGTCACTTTCTGACTTGCAGCAGGCGCGGTATATTTCTGATTTTGGGTAGTTACTTGAGGATATCTGCTTGCTGAACTTGATGTTTGAGCCGCTGCAACTTGATTGGCTTTTTTCTTTGCAGGATCGAGCTGTGGGTCTATTCTTTTATTTGGAGGAGGATTTGCTGAATAGGTGGTGACTCCGTTTGCATCCACCCATTTATAATATTCTTGCGCATGTGTTTGGAAGCCACAACTGAGTAATCCTAAATTTAGAACGACACAAAGTTGACTTAAAGTGACAAATTTCATCTTTTTCCTCCAAAAAATGACACAAACGCTTAAAATTCAAATATTTAAATTAATCATAACACACACTCACCTTTAAATATATGCCATGTGCAGCCGTCTTTCAGCATCACTCGCCATATTTTTATTCGTTTAGAAACGCCAATTATAAAATAAATCTATCGCACGTTCTAAAGATTGGCTTGCTTCTAAATATAACCGACGATTCATTTGATAACGCAAAGTCAATTTATTGACTGGGGTAAACACACCGATACCATAGCGAATAAATAAATCAGGCGTGATATATCCTGTCAGGCTCACCTGAGTATCATCCCCTGTTCCTTGTGCATCTAAAGCAAGCCCGCTAAAGCCAAAGGTACGCCCTATTTGATTGGTGAGTGCTCTCGTTCCACCCAAGCCCATACTTAGCCCAGCCGCTGCAATAGTGTTATTTACATCGGACTTAAAGCCTTCTGTATTACTCAAACCACTGCCACCTTCATTAATACGTCCTGTTACCAACGCATTGAGTGCTTCTTGTTCAGATAGTCCTGCATCACTATATACCTGAATATTTGGCACAGTTGCAGTACCCGTTACACGCACCCCAACAGTACTCCCTTGCACCGCTTTATTGGCGTCGATATCTAATGTCGGATTGGCGAGTGGCCCATTAAAACGTGCAATGGCACGGTTTAAATCCAAACTTTGTCCATAGGCTTCAATCTTCACTTTTTGACTCACACCAATCGCACCTGTGGCACGCATGGCAGTCTCTAAACCTCGCTGTGATAAATGCAAACGTCCAAGCAATGGAATATTACTTTCAAAGCCTTGGAAGATCACTTGATTACCCAGTGACACCGTCATATCAGCACGGATATCCCACGGTTTAGCTGCTTTCAATGTGGCAAGTAAATCCTGTCCTTGTTTTACCACGCGGACATCTGGAGAAAGGTTGATCACTTGTGCGGTCGACTCAGGCATTGAGATACGAGCACGAGGAATCTCTACGTTGCCTTTTAAACTCAAATGTCGGTCAAATGGATACACATCTAAACTTAAATCAGGTTCAACAATCGCGGTGATCATGGGTGCTTGCCGTACCAAGAGATTGTCGCCTTTTAACGTCAACGCCAAATGTGCTTCATTTTTCCAGTCAAAATTTCCTTTTAAGCGTCCAACACCTTGCCCGCTATTAAATGCACCATCAATACTGGCGCTGTCTTGTCGAATTGAAGAATACAATTGAATATTGGTTAAGTTCACAGGCAATGAAATCATGCTGATTGCGCCATTTTTTAAGCGCATTTCACCTGTAAATTGCGGTTGGGTTAAGGTTCCATTGACCTTTCCTGCAAGTGCTAAAGTACCTGCCATCGAGCGCACGTCTTTAATAAATGGTTTAAAGATTTTTAATTGCACATCGTCCAGTGCAATTTCACCTCGCATCGGTTTGCCAGCTTGGAACGGATTTACAATTACATTGGCATAGCCCGCTCCGATATCTGGCGTTTTCATATCGAGTCTGAACAATAAACCATCACTAACACTTTTCGCAATGAGTCCAAGTTCGTTATAAATTACCGTTGTTGCAGGGTCTTGCGGGTCTTCTGCTGCCAAGCCAATCTCACCTTTACGTGTAACTAAGCGTGCATCCAATTTAGGTTGTGTACCTTTTGCCCAAGACGCTTTTGCATAACCATCGAGTTGACCTGTTACCGCTAAACCTTCTGGCATGAATGCCGCAAAATCATTTAAATCTAAGCCTTTAGTAATGACTGAGAAATGACCTTGAGCTTGTGCGATTTGCGCAGCTTGGTCTAAACATAATTGGCTATGCGCACTTTGCCAACAATGTTGACCGATATATAACTCCGATTTTGCAGCTGTATAAATAATTGCCGCATTTTGATTTTGTACCAAATTGATACGGCGTGATTTAAAATTGCCTTGTTGCAATTGACCATACCAATCATTTTTCGGGTTAAAGCCACCTGCCAATTGTAGATAAAAATTCGATTGACGGTTTTTACTGTCCACTTTAAGTAGATGTGCTTTCCGCGTACCTGACAATTGAACAGTCGCATTTTCAATTTCACGTTTACCATCACGTAAATGGTCAATTTTTGCAGTTAATTGCGTTGGCGTAGTTTCTGAAGTAGGTAATTGCCCTTGAATGCGCAACGATAGAATGCTCACAATGTTCTTGTAGGCAAACTTATCAACAGCAATATTTGCAGTGGCTCTTAAATGCGGTTGTGACTGCACATTTAAACTACCGTAAGCACGTCCTTGTAAGCCAGGATATAATTCATACAAAGCAGGCGCATCAAGTTTAATACGTAAGTTTTGCGCATTACCCGTGGCTTGAAGTTGATTTTGAGCATAAGCAAAAAATAAATCATTGGCTTCAAACTGTTGTGGTAAAAAGCCTTTTTGTTTAGCGTCAAGCAATACCGTTAAATTACCCCGCCCGCGAATTGGTTTATTGTTAATAAAACCTGCGACATTTAACTGACGAATATCCACGCGTTTTAAATGATCTGACCACACCCCTTGTGATTTCACTCGACCCGAAATTTCGCCTTTAACGCTCGACACAAAATAATGCGGCTTAAAACGTACCAACGAAGCATCCACATCCCAACCCAATTGATTTTTAAGATTGACTGCGCCTGTTGCATAAATTTTACCTGCAACGCCATCATGCTTTAATTCATTAATTTTGATGTATTGCGGTGTGCCTGCGAGCTTTATTTTGAGTAAGCCATTGCCCTGATTTAAGGCATTTAGCGAACCATCATAATTGACTGCGAAACTTTTAAAGCCTCCACCCGATTTAGGATCATTAAACATCAAAGCAATGGTACTTTTTCCTTTTAATGCAATGGTTTCCTTACGATCTGCTTGAGCCAATTGCCCCGTTAAATCAACTGCATTTAGTTGAATAATTTGTTGATTTGGTTTGGCAAAACCACTCGCTTTAATTTCACCATTTAACAAATTCACAGGTGCAGATGCAGCGACTGTTTGAGGATTAAAATTTTCAGCTTTGAGATTCGCTTGCCACGTCAGTAGTTGCTTCTCTTTCGGCAAGGTGACTTTTGCTTGTCCGACCAAACTGCCGTTGGCTGCTTGATAACGGAAATTTTCAATATTTAAAAGATTGCCTTTTAAATCCAGCCGTGCGTTGTATTGTCCTGTAGGCAATAATGCTTTTTCGTGCGCACGAACTATCGTCGATACTTCAATATCTTGCTGAGTATCTTTTAAAGCAACTTTAGTATGCCCCTCTGCACTACTTAACCAACCAATATAGGGCACAGCGCGGTCAATACCTTGCCAAGCCACATCCAAAAACATTGGTTGCACTTTATTATTTTTCGCTTTGGCTTGATTTAATTGCACAGCCCAAGATTCGTATTGATCAAATGCCAGTTGCGCATTCATCTCCAAGCCCTTTTCCATAGAGCCTCTCGAATGAATATTTGCGTCAATATTGGGTGGTAAAAAGTCCCGTGCGATTTGCGGCAAGGCTTTATCTTTAGGGTCGAGGTGCTCTAAACGACCTTTTATATCCCAAGATACATGATGATGCCAATTGACCAAACCATTTAAAGCGACCGCTCCATTCATCACTTGACCATTAAAATCCTGAATATTCAGTTGATTTTTTAAGTCAGTGTGCATGAGCGCATTGTATTTGCCCTCTGGAATTTGCTCACCTTTCAAGTCGGTATCTAAATTTAACAGCAGCCTTTGAATATCACCATTGAATCGGACAATACCGTCTTTGGCAAAAAGCTTTTGTTTTTTCAGAATAGGTAGATGATA